>JBFFGP010000001.1:0-34222 GCA_041557435.1 Candidatus Deferrimicrobiaceae bacterium
CTGCGCCGGCAAGTAAGGACCCGGGGCGATGCGTGGGGGAGTCCGCGAGGCGGCCTGTGGAGCGAGATCTCGGATTTCGCGAGCGGAACCGGCAGCGAGCGGGCGAAGATCGCGAGCGTAGCCGAGGGGACCTCCCCCCGCGAGCCAGGGTCCTTTTTCCCTCCCCAAGGACCTCAGGGAAGCGCTGACCGGGCAGGAGTGACGGTCGCAACCGCCGGGACCGGCTCCGCATTCTCGGAGGGGGCCTTTGCTTCATGGCTTGCCTTGCGATTCACCCGCACGGCTGCGCCCCGTCGTGTGCCGCATTCCCGGGAAATTGTTGTAGAATCATCTCGTGCCTCCTATGGGAACGAGGAAACGGTTAGCCGACCTCGGTGCGGTTGCGTCGGGCCTTGCCCACGAGATCCGCAATCCGTTGAATTCCCTCTACATCAACAGCCAGATTCTCGCGGAGATGCTCGCCGCGCTGCCGGAAGGGGCCACGGACAGGAAGGAAGAGCTCCTTTCCCTCGCCCGGACCAACATGAAGGTCACCCAGCGCCTGAATGACATCCTTTCCGAGTTCCTGCGGTTTGCCCGTCCGACGGCGATGGAGTTCGTTGTGGCGGATTTGAACCGGGTCGTCGCCGACACTCTCCGGTTCCTCGAGGTCGACTTCACGCACCGGGGAATCGAACTTGACGTCTCCTTCCACCCGGAACCGCTCCCCCTCTTCGCCGATGAGAAACAGTTGCGGCAGGCGCTCCTCAACATCTTCCTCAACGCCGAGGAAGCGATGGACAAGGACCGGAAGATCATCAAGGTGACGACGGGGTTCGAACGGGGACGGCCGTTCGTGCGTGTCGCCGACAATGGCCGGGGGATCTCCCGGTCGGACCGGAAGCAGATCTTCCAGCTCTTTTTCTCCACCAAGAAAAACGGTACCGGTCTGGGACTTCCCATCATCCGGAAGATCGTGCGCGAGCACGGCGGGAAGGTCGGCATCCGCAGTCGGGAAGGACTCGGGACGACGGTGACCCTTACTCTCCCTTCGGAAGAGCAATCCAAGGAGAGAATGCAACAGATGGCGGCGGGAAGGCCGCTTCCGGAGAAGGTCCGGTGAAAGAGAAGGCGAAAGTTCTCGTATTCGACGACGACACGGACAGCCTCTCGAGCATCGTTGCGGCTTTGCGGCGGGACGGGTTCGAGGTCCATCCCTTTTCCGACCCGAAGGAGGGGCTTTCCTATCTCGCCTCCGAGGGGGGAGACGTTGTGCTGACCGATCTCAAGATGCCGGGGATCACGGGGATGGATGTGGTCCATCGCGTGGTGCAGGACAATCCGGCCGTTCCGGTCGTGGTCGTGACCGCCTTCGGCACCGTGGAGAGCGCGGTGGAGGCGATCCGGGCGGGGGCGTCCGACTACCTCATGAAACCGGTGGGGATCCCGCAGTTGCGGGCCGCCGTCTTCAAGGCGACCAAGGAGCGGAGCAAGAACGTGGAGCTCGCGAAGAAGGACAGGGAGATAAAACGCCTGCGGGAGGAGAGAAAACGGAAACACGGCGTGGGGAGGATCATCGGCGATTCGAGGATGATGGAGGAGATGATCCGGAAAATCCACGTTGTCGCGCAGACCCGGATGAACGTCCTCATCCTGGGGGAAAGCGGAACGGGCAAGGAACTCGTGGCCCGGGCGATCCACGACGAAAGCCCGAGGTGGGATAAGGCCTTCCTGCCGATCAATTGCGCGGCTATCCCTGAGAGTCTCCTCGAATCGGAGCTCTTTGGCCACGAGAAGGGTGCGTTCACCGGCGCGGTCGCCGCTCGGCAGGGGATGATGGAGATCGCGGAAGGGGGGACCCTGTTCCTCGACGAGGTCGGCGAAATGTCCCTCACGCTGCAGGCCAAGCTATTGCGGGCGATCGAGCAGAAGGAAGTGATCCGGGTCGGCGGGTCGGAGGTGATCCGGGTGGATGTACGGATCATCGCGGCGACCAATCAGGATCTCAAGGCGAAAGTGGCGGGGAAGTCCTTCCGGGAGGACTTGTTCTATCGGCTGAACGTGTTTCCCATTACCGTGCCCCCTTTGCGGGATCGCCGCGAGGACATACCGAAGTTTGCCATCCATTTCCTGAAGGAGATCGCACGGGAGAACGATGTTCCCCCCAAGAAATTGTCGGCCGGGGCGCGCATCGCCCTTCTCGCGTACCTGTGGCCGGGAAATGTCCGGGAGTTGCGCAACGCCATGGAGACCGCCTCGCTGGTAGCCAGAGGAGAGGCGATCGAAGGGGAGGACCTTCCTCCGGAAATTCTCGAGAACATCCTACCTCCCTCCCCTTCCGGGCCGATTCCGCTCCCCTCGTCCCGAACACTCGAGGATATCGAACGGGAGGCCATTCTGGCCGCTTTGGTGAAAACGGACGGGAACAAGACACAAGCGGCGAAGATGCTCGGGATCGGGTTGCGCACCCTCCACAGGAAGGTCAAGGAGTACGGGATCTCATGACCGGAGAAAGGCCCACGATATCCCGTCCCCTCGATAGGAAAACGGCGATGCCATTATGGCACTGTCGATGAAGCGGGATGCATGTCATTCTGGCATGCAATTTTTCCCTCCGCGTTTCCTTCCCCTATCCTCGTCAGAATAAAATAATAAAAACAATAATATAGGTTTAACACGCGAAGGGATGTCCCTTGGCATGGATATTGATCTACTTAAGGCGCGGGAGGGGAGAGTGGCACGAAGGGTGGTACTGATAGCGGATGCGCAGGGGGATGACTGGACTCCCATGGCTCCCCTGCTGGGTGCCCTGTCCGATGCGGGGGCGATGACGGAGCTTTTCTCGGACTGCGCTGCGGGTTTGGTGAGTGCGGTCCGCGGGGGTACGGACCTCCTCGTCATAGACATGGATACGCCTTCGTTCGGCGGCCTGGACACGTTGGTCAAGATCGGGCGGATCGCATCGCGGGTCCCGGTTCTCCTCCTGTCCGCCGAGGACAGCAATGCGCGGCGGATGTGGGCCGTGGAGGTGGGCGTGCTGGGGTACGTCACCAAGCCGGTGGACGGGCAGGCGCTCGCGCGTTTCGTGGCGAAGGTGTTGAGAGGATATTAGAACATCATAAAGGAGAGAGGAGAAAAGGAAGATGGCGAAAATCATCGGGATCGACCTCGGCACCACGAACTCGGCGGTGGCCGTGATGGAAGGCGGGGAGCCCAAGATCATCATCAACGAGGAGGGAAGCCGGCTTACGCCTTCGGTGGTCGGCTTCGGCAAGGGGGGCGAGATCCTCGTTGGCCAGGTGGCCAAGCGGCAGGCGGTTCTGAACCCCGAGAACACCGTCTTCTCGATCAAGCGGTTCATGGGCCGCCGGTACGAGGAGGTAGCCGAGGAGATGAAGCTGGTCCCCTACAAGGTGATCAAGGATTCCAACCAGAAACCCGCGGTGGCGGCGGGAGGGAAGGAGTACACCCCGGAGCAGATCTCCGCCATGGTGCTGGGGAAGCTGAAAAAAGCCGCGGAGGCGTATCTGGGCGAGGCGGTGAAGAAAGCGGTCATCACGGTGCCGGCGTACTTCAACGACTCCCAGCGGCAAGCGACCAAGGACGCGGGTGCGATCGCGGGGCTGGAGGTCCTGCGGATCATCAACGAGCCGACGGCAGCGGCGCTCGCGTACGGCCTCGACAAGAAGAAAAACGAGCTGATCGCGGTCTTCGATTTCGGGGGGGGCACGTTCGATATCTCGATCCTCGAGGTGGGCGACAACGTCGTCGAGGTGAAGTCGACCAACGGGGATACGCACCTGGGTGGCGACAATATCGACACGCGGATCATCGAGTGGATCGTGACCGAATTCAAGAAGGACCAGGGGATCGACCTGTCCAAGGACCGAACGGCGCTGCAGAGGCTGAAGGAGGGGGCCGAGAAGGCGAAGATCGAGCTCTCCTCCGTGATGGAGACGGAGATCAGCCTCCCGTTCATCACCGCGGATGCGACGGGGCCCAAGCATCTCCAGTTGAAGCTCACGCGCAGCAAGCTGGAGCAGATGATCCAGGACATCCTCGACAGGACGCTCCGGCCTTGTGAACTGGCGATCCGGGACGCCGGGATCACCGTGGACAGGATCGACGAGGTCGTCCTTGTCGGCGGTTCCACCCGGATTCCGAAGGTCGTCGAGATGGTGAAGGGCTTCTTCCGCCGGGAGCCGCACCAGGGAGTGAACCCCGACGAGGTGGTGGCGGCGGGCGCCGCCGTTCAGGCGGGCGTGTTAGGCGGAGAGGTGAAGGACCTGCTGCTCCTGGACGTAACCCCGCTGTCGCTCGGGATCGAGACGCTCGGGGGGGTGATGACGAAGCTCATCGAGAGGAACTCGACGATCCCGGTCCGAAAGAGCGAGATCTTCACGACGGCGGCCGACGGTCAGACGAGCGTGGAGGTCCACGTCCTGCAAGGGGAGCGCGAGATGGCGTCCGCCAACCGGACCCTGGGAAGGTTCCACCTCGAGGGGATCCCGGCGGCACCACGCGGAGTTCCCAAGATCGAGGTGAGCTTCGACATCGACGCGAACGGCATCCTCCACGTCAACGCGAAGGACACGGCGACCGGCAAGGAGCAGAAGATCACGATCACGGCGTCCACCGGTCTCGCCAAGGATGACATCGATCGGATGGTCAAGGAGGCCGAGACGCACTCCGCCGAGGATCGGAAGCGCAAGGCCGTCATCGAGGCGCGCAACCAGCTCGACTCCCTCGTCTACAACACGGAGAAAACGCTCCGGGAGAACCGGGAGAAGCTGCCCTCCGAGCTTGCGACCGAGGTGGAGACCGCCATCAACGAGGCGAAGGAGTCGATGAAGTCCGAGGACGAGACGGTGCTCAAGCAGGCCGCGGAGACGCTCATGCAGCGTTCTCACCGCCTCGCCGAGCACATGTACAAGGAGACGTCGTCCTCCGCCTCACAACCTCCTCCGGAAGGCGATGCGGAAGGCAAGGAGGGTGAGGGGGAGGTCGTCGACGCCGAGTACGAGGACCCCGCCGCGAAGCAGTAGGAGCGGGGGAGTGGAAGGAACCGGGAATACGCCAAACGTACGATGGGCTCGACCCACTATCCGGCCGGGGAACCGGACCGGGGGAAAGGAGGACACATCATGACACTGATTCGTTGGACAGACCCATTTCGGGACGTCGCGGTCCTGCAGGATCGGATGAACCGGCTGTTTGGAGACTTCCTCGAGCGTGCCAATCCGCAAGAGGAAGGACTGGGAACGGGCATCTGGATGCCCAATGTGGACATTCACGAAACGAAGGACGCCATCTGCGTCCGGGCGGAGCTTCCCGGCGTGGGCAAGGACGCCGTCAACGTGGAGGTCAAGGAGGGTGTCCTCACCCTGCGCGGGGAGCGCAAGTTCGAGAAGGATGTCCAGGAGGAGAATTACCACAGGATCGAGCGGTCCTATGGGACGTTCTACCGGTCCTTCTCGCTGCCCTCTTCGGTCAACGAGGAGAAGGTCTCCGCCAGGATGAAGGACGGCGTGCTGGAGGTGAACCTGCCCAAAAAGGAGCAGGCGAAGCCGAAGCAGATCGAGATAGCTGCGTAACGGAATAGAAATATTGAAAAGTCGCCTCGGCCTCCTACACTGGAGGCCGAGGCGGGGATAGGAGGAGAACCATGGCGATTGTACGCTGGCTGGACCCGTTTCGCGATTTGTCGGCAATCCAGGAAAGGATGAACCAAATTTTCGAGGATGCCCTGTCCCGCTCCCGAGGGAGAGACGAGGGGCTTAGGACGGGGATGTGGACCCCTGCAGTGGACATCTACGAGAACAACGACCACGTCGTGGTCAAGGCGGAGCTTCCCGGTGTGGAGAAGGACCAGATCTCCGTGGAGGTCAAGGACGGGATCCTTTCGCTGCGCGGGGAGCGCAAGTTCGAGAAGGAGGTCAAGGAGGAGAGTTACCACCGGATCGAGCGGTCCTATGGGAGCTTTCAGCGTTCCTTCTCGTTGCCGGTTTCCGTGAACCAGGACAAGGTGACCGCGCGGTTCCAGGACGGGGTCCTGGAGGTGAAACTCCCCAAGAGGGAGCAAGCCAAGCCGAAGCAGATCCATGTGGATGTGAAATAACCGCGGATTCGGGGTCCGGGGGGCGATACTGCTCCCCGGAGGTCTTTCCCGGGGAGGGTGGCCGTATCGGGGATGGATCCCAGGAAGAACTATTACGAGGTGTTGGGCGTGTCGGAAAACGCCACCACGGACGAGATCCGGAAGGCGTTCCGGCGGCTGGCGAAGAAGTACCATCCCGACGTGAACCCCGGGGACAAGGCGGCGGAAGGCCGGTTCAAGGAGATCAACGAGGCGAACGAGGTCCTGGGCGGCGAAAAGAAGCGAGCGGAATACGACGCGGTCCGGAAAGGGGCCTTCACCGGGGGATTCGGGGGAGGGGGACCGTTCCGGGGACCGGGCGGCTCCGTGTACGACTCCGGGGGATATGGCCACGGGGAACATTTCGATCTCGGTGACATTTTCGGTGATCTGCTCCGGGGGAGCGGGTTCGCGCAGAACGCCTCGCGAGGGGCCGACCTCGCAATGGACCTTCCGGTGGATTTCCTCGACATGGCGAGGGGAACGGAAAGGGACCTTCAGTACAGACGGCCCAGGGTTTGCCCGGCATGCGGGGGGACCGGCCGGTCGGGGCGTCGCGGGTGCCCGCAGTGCGGGGGAGCCGGCACGACGGAGAAGGAAGAGCGGATCAAGGTCAAGATCCCCGCGGGGGCGAGGGACGGTTCCACGATCCGCGTGGCGCGCAAGGGAGGCGAGGGGATCGGCCCGGGAAAGAGCGGGGATCTCGTCATCCGTCTCCGGATGATCCCCCACCCGTACTTCCGCCGTGAAGGGAACAATGTCTATCTGGATGTTCCGGTCACCTATTCCGAGGCGGTGAAGGGGGCGAAGATATCCGTGCCCACGATCGACGGAGAGGTGACGGTGTCGGTTCCGGCGGGTTCGTCGAGCGGCAGGAAGCTCCGGTTGCGGGGGAGAGGCGTCAAGGCGCCGGGGGCATCCTCGCGGGGCGACCAGTACGTGGTGTTGCATGTGGCTGTACCGAAAGAGCAATCCAGAGATTTTTTGTCGCTTATCGAGAAGCTCGCGGCATTCGAGGACCCGAATTTGCGAGGCGGGTGGAACTGATTTGGATATAATGGAATCAATACGCAAGAGAGGAGAGTGAATACGCGTATGGGCAATACTTTGAAAACCGGGTTCCTGCTTGCCCTTCTAACGGTTCTGTTCGTCGCGATCGGGAGCTACGTTGGCGGCCAGGGAGGAATGGTCATGGCGTTTGCCTTCGCGGTGCTCATGAACGCGGGGGCCTACTGGTTCTCCGACAAGATCGTACTCAAGATGTATCGCGCCCAGGAGGTATCCGAAGCGGAGGCGCCGCAGCTCCACGCCACGGTGCACAGGCTCGCAACGGCTGCTTCCCTGCCGATGCCGAAGGTCTATATTATCCCGACGGAATCCCCCAACGCCTTCGCCACGGGGAGAAACCCGCAGCACGCCGCCGTCGCCGTGACGCAGGGGATCATGAAAGTTCTTACCCCCGACGAGCTGGAAGGGGTACTTGCCCACGAAATCGGGCACGTGAAGAACCGGGACATCCTTATCGGGACAATCGCCGCGACGCTTGCGGGGGCCATCATGATTCTGGCGCGGTTCGCCCAGTTCGCCGCGATCTTCGGGGGAGGAGGAAGGGACCGGGACGAGGGCGGTGGCGTCCTCGGTCTCATCGCGATGGCGATTCTTGCCCCGATCGGCGCGATGCTCGTCCAGATGGCGGTGTCCCGATCGCGGGAGTACCTGGCCGACGCGAGCGGCGCGAGGTTCTGCGGAAGGCCCGAATCGCTCGCCCGCGCGCTGGAGAAGATCGCGAGCGCCTCGAGACGCGCTCCCCTGAAGGCCTCGCCTGCAACCGCTCACATGTTTATCCTGAGCCCGCTGTCCGGCAAGGGAATGATGTCGCTGTTCAGCACGCACCCGCCCGTGGAGAAGAGGGTGGAACGACTGCGTGCGATGCGGGTGGCCGCCTGAAAGCCCAGTCGCCGGAAGGCGGGAGAGGAGAGTCGGAAACCTCATGATGGAGATCTCGTTTTACCGGGAGAAGCTTTCCGAGTCCGGGCACCGGATGCTGAACTCCTCCATCGAGGAGTCGCAACGCCGCCACCACTACTATCTCGGACTCGAGCACCTGTTCCTTGCCTTCGCGGAGCAGGAGAAGTCCGTATTTCGCGAGCTCATGGCGTCCGTGGGTTTGAACGTAGAGGCGGTGCTCTACTCGGTGAACGAGCACTTGAACATCTCCCGGCAGTACCTCGGAGTAGGGCTCAAGGTTCCCCCGGCGACGAAGCAGGTTTTCCGGGTGGCCTGGGAGACGGCGCAGAGGAACCGGAGGGCCCAGATCGACGCCGCGGACCTGTTCCTCGGGATCTTCCACGAGGTCCATTCGATACCCGCCCGGATTCTCAAGAACTACGGGGTCGATCCTGCCGTCGCTCTTTCCCGTTTTTCGACCCAGTTGCGCAGTCGGGAGGAAAAGGTAGAGGAGTTTCGAAAGCGGTATGAGCTCCCCGCGAACCTGCGGACGTTCGGAGTGAACCTGAACCTTCTCGCACGGGAGGGGAAGATCCCGCCGATCGTCGGGCGGGACAGGGAGATAGACCGGATCATCGAGTACCTCTGCCACAAGGACCGAAGCAACTCGGTGATGATCGTCGGAGACCCCGGGGTCGGCAAGACCGCGGTAGTGGAAGGTTTCGCCTTGCGGCTGGAATACGAGCCGCACCGGGTTCCGGAGCGCCTGCGGGCCCACCAGATCGTCAATCTCCAGATGAACACGGTGGTTGCCGGCACGGTATTCCGCGGGATGTTCGAGGATCGCATCGAAAAGGTAATCGCCGAGGTCAGGGACCGAAAGAACCTGATCCTGTTCATCGACGAGGCCCACACTCTGATCGGGGCCGGCTCCGCGATGGGCGTACCCTCCGACGCCGCGAACATCTTCAAGTCCACGCTCGCCCGGGGGGAGGTCCAGATCATCGGGGCCACTACCATGACCGAATTCAAGGAGATCATCCAGGAGGATGAGGCTCTCTCTCGCCGGTTCCGCGTCGTCAAGATCGAGGAACCCACGGTGGAGGAGACGAGGGACATCCTGTTCGGGCTGAAGCCGAGGCTGGAGACCAATTACGGCGTGGAGATCACGGACGAGGCGATCGAGTTCGCTCTCTCCATGTCCGACCGGTACGCGCGGTCGCTCAGGCTGCCCGACAAGATCATCAACTGGGTCGACACGGCATGTGTCCGGGTCGAGATCAACGGAGACGAGGAGAAGACCGTCAGGAGCGAAGACGTCCTCGGAGTGGTTTCCGAGGAGACGAAGACTCCCGCGGACATCGTGCAGCGCGACGTCCTGGACCGGTTCCGGGATCTGGAGGAGAAGATCTCGAGGCGCCTGGTAGGCCAGCACGAGGCGATCCGGGCCGTAGGGAAGACGCTGCGGCTGAACAAGGGCCCCCTCAAGGAGAATGTCTACCGGCCGGACGGCGTGCTGCTGTTCCTCGGCCCCACGGGAGTCGGGAAAACGGAGATGGCGAAGGCGCTCACGGAGTACCTGTTCGGCGACGATCGCCACATGGTCCGCGTGGACATGTCCGAGTACCGGGACGGGGCTCTGGCCGTGGATAAGCTCATCGGGATGCCGCGGGGCATCGTGGGCTCCGAGAGGGGGGGGATTCTGACCAACCAGATGAGGGACAACCCCTATACCGTCGTCCTTCTCGATGAGATAGAGAAAGCGGACTCTTACGTGCACAACCTTTTCCTGCAGGTCTTCGACGAGGGATGGCTTACCGACGGCCGGGGAAAGAAAGTCTACTTCTCGGATGCGATCATCATCATGACGAGCAACCTGGGCTCGGAAGAACTCTCGAAACTGACGCGCCCCCTGGGATTTGCGACCGGCGCGGAAGATTTCGAGCCGGTGAAGAAAAGCGTACTCAAGGCGGTGGAGAACCGGTTTACCCCCGAGTTCATCAACCGCCTGGACGACGTGATCGTCTTCTCCCCGCTCACGTTCGACGAGGTCAAGCGGATCGCGGCGATCTACCTCGAGTCGATCGGGAAGTCGATGGCGGCATCGGGAAAGACGCTATCCTTTTCCGATGCTTCCCTCGATGCGCTGTCCGGAACGGGCATCAGCGTGAAGTACGGGGCCCGGTTTCTCAAGAGGCATATTGACGAGAAGGTGAAGATGCCGATCACGCTCAAGTGGAAGGAGTCCGACCGTTTCTACGTCGAGGTGGAAGGCGGGGAGGTGGTCGTAGTAGCAGAGGAGGTGCCCATCTGATGTCCGAACAGGAGAAGAAGGGGTTCAAGGTCGTCGACAGGCGCGGCATGGAGAAAGAGGAGCCGAAGCAGGAAAGAGCGGACCCTCCTCCGGAGCCGAAAGGCGATGTCGGGAACCTGTTGGACCCCGGAAGTGTCCATGGTAAGAAAGGCCTGGAAGAAAAGAAATCACGCGTGGGAGGGCCGTCGTTCCTCGATCTCGTGATGTCGCTGCAGATGGGAGCGATGGTCAACCTGGGGATGGTCCAGACCGAAGACGGCCGGCGATCCCCGACGAATCTCCCGGCAGCGAAAGATTCGATCGACCTTCTTGACGTCCTCAAGGAGAAGACGAAGGGAAACCTGACCGAGGAAGAATCGGGCATTCTCTCGGAGGGGCTGTATCACCTTCGGATGACGTACGTGGCGGCCGTCAAGGCGGGAGTGTCCGCTCCGAATGCGGACCCGGGCCAGGGAGGGAAGAAAACGTGATCGGAAAGGGCAAGGTTGTCGTTCTCGTACTCGCGGCGGTGGCCGCGGGAGTGATCCTATCGGCGACGTTGAACATGTCTCCCTTGACCAGCGCGTTCTGGGGGAGCGGGGAGAAGGAAAAGGGCGAAACGGTGGCGGCCGTCGCTCCCGTCAAGGCACCGGGCGAAATTCTCGCCATCGAGAGCATTCCCGCCCTCGCGAAGGAGGTGTCGCCTTCGGTCGTGAACATCAGCACGACGAAGGTGGTTCGGTCACGCAGACCGCGTCTCCGTTCCCCCTTCCGACAGGACCCGTTCGAAGATTTCTTCAACAACTTCTTCGGGAACCTCCCCCGGGAACAGAAACGGAGAAGTCTGGGCTCCGGGTTCATCGTCTCCGATGACGGGTATATCCTCACCAACAACCACGTCGTAGAGAAAGCCGACGAAATCACGGTGATCCTGCTCGAGAAAGAGGAGTTTCAGGCGGAGGTGGTAGGCACCGACCCCAAGACCGACATCGCCCTCATCAAGATCAAGGCGGGAAATAAACTTCCGTTTGTCCATCTCGGCGACTCGGAAGGATTGGAGATCGGCGAGTGGGTCTTGGCCATCGGGAACCCCTTCGGCCTCGGGCACACCGTCACGGCGGGAATCGTAAGCGCCAAGGGAAGAGTCATCGGATCCGGGCCGTACGATGATTTCATTCAGACCGACGCGTCGATCAACCCCGGGAACTCGGGAGGACCGCTGTTCAACATGAGGGGAGAAGTTGTCGGGATCAACACGGCGATCATCCAGGGGGGCCAGGGGATCGGATTTGCGACCCCCATCCGGTTGGCCAAATCGGTGCTCGGCCAGCTGAAGGAGAAGGGGAAAGTCACCCGCGGCTGGCTCGGCGTCTACATCCAGCGGCTGACCCCGGACATGGCGGAGACACTGAACGTCCCGGGGAAAAAGGGTGCCCTGGTCGCGGACGTCACGAAGGACGGGCCGGCGCAAAAGGCGGGGATCCGGTCCGGGGATGTGATCGTCTCGTTTGACGGGAAGGAAGTCGAAGACGAGCACGACCTTCCCCAGATCGTCGCCTCCACAAAGCCAGGGAAGAAGGTGGAAGTGGTCGTGGTCCGAGAAGGCAAGGAGGAAAGGATTCCCTTGACCATCGCCGAGATGGAGCCGGATGACAAGGAGAAGCTCGCAGGCGGGCCGGACCTTTCGAAGGGGCTGGGACTCTCGGTCCAGGACATCACGCCGACTGTCGCTCGGCACATGGACATCGAGAACCGGAAGGGCGTTCTGGTCTCCTCGGTCGAGCCCGGGAGCCCGGCGGATGATGCAGGCTTCCGCGAGGGCGACATCATCCGGGCGATCAACCGGGTATCCGTCAATAACTCCGAAGAATTCGAAAAACGGATCAAGGAGGGAAAGGACGACAAGACCGTCCTGTTCCTGGTGGAGCGGGGAGAGGGGCGGATTTTCCTTGCGTTGAAGAACCGGTAACTCCGTGGGGGGGGACATTCCTATCTCAAGTTCCATGTTGAGGAGTGTCCCCCCCATTGCAGGAATGTCCCCCCGACCGCGCGGTAAGAATCTCCGATGATTTCTCTGGACAAGCTCACGGTGAAAACGCAGGAGGCCCTGCAGGACGCCGTGCGCATCGCCTCGGAGGCGGGGCACGCGCAGGTGGAGCCGGAACATCTCTTTGTCGCCCTGCTCCGGCAGGAAGGGGGAGTGGCGGCGGATCTTTTCACACGAGCAGGAGTGCCGGTCCAGCGTCTTCTGCCCGAGACGAATTCCCTGCTCGGCTCCTTCCCCAAGGTTTCGGGAGCCGTCAGTCGGGGGCTCTCCCCGCGGATGGAGCCCCTGTTTCAACGGGCGCTCTCGGAGGCGGACGCATTCCGGGACGAGTATCTCTCCGCCGAACACATCCTCCTCGGGATGACTTCCGAGCCGGGGGCCGTTGCGGACCTGCTCCGCCGGCATGGGGTGACGCGGGAGGGGCTTCTCACGGCTCTCACCTCCATCCGGGGGACGCAGCGGATCACGGATGAAAACCCCGAGGAGAAGTACCAGGCGCTCGAGAAGTACTGCCGGGACCTGACGGAATTGGCCCGCCGGGAAAAGCTCGATCCCGTCATCGGAAGGGACGACGAGATCCGGAGGGTGATCCAGGTTCTCTCCCGCCGGACGAAGAACAATCCCGTCCTGATCGGGGACCCGGGCGTGGGGAAGACGGCGATCGCCGAGGGGCTGGCGCAGCGCGTGGTGTCCGGCGATATTCCCGAGGGTCTGCGGGACAAGCGGGTTCTCGCCCTGGACATGGGGGCGCTGATCGCCGGGGCGAAGTACCGCGGCGAGTTCGAGGACCGGCTCAAGGCGGTCCTTACGGAGATCGCCGCCGCGGAGGGGCGGGTGATCCTTTTCATCGACGAACTTCACACGCTTGTCGGGGCCGGGAAAGTGGAGGGGGCGATGGACGCCTCCAACATGTTGAAACCCGCCCTTGCCAGGGGGGAACTGCGCTGCGTCGGGGCGACCACCCTGGACGAGTACCGCAAGTACGTGGAGAAGGACGCTGCGCTGGAGAGGCGGTTTCAGCCCGTTCTTGTGGAGGAGCCGTCGGTCGAGGATACGATTGCGATCCTGCGCGGTCTCAAGGGGAGGTACGAGGTCCACCACGGGGTCCGGATCAAGGATTCGGCCCTCATCGCCGCCGCCACCCTGTCGAACCGGTATATCTCCGACAGGTTCCTTCCCGACAAGGCGATCGACCTGGTGGACGAGGCCGCGTCGAAGCTCAAGATCGAGATCGACTCCGTGCCCACCGAGATCGACGAGGTCGAGAGGAAGATCATCCAGCTGGAGATGGAAAAGCAGGCCCTGTCGAAGGAGACCGACGCCGCCTCGGGAACGCGCCTTGCCCGCCTCCAGGAAGAGCTGGCGGGGCTGAAGGGAAAGGCGACGGAGTACCGCTCCCTGTGGGAGGAGGAGAAAAAGTCCATCGGGAGGAGCCGCGAGATCAAAGAGAACATCGAGCGGGCCCTTTCGGAAATGCAGCGGGCCGAGCGGGAAGGAAACCTCGGCAGGGCGTCGGAGCTCAAGTTCGGCGTCATCCCGGCACTGCAGCGGGAAGCGGAGGAGCTAAGCGGGGACACTCCCGTTTCACTCACCGGGGACATTCCTGATTCATCTCCGGAATACGGGAGAGGAGTGTCTCCGCACAGGGAGCGGCTCCTCAAGGAGGAGGTGGACGAGGAAGACATCGCCCAGATCGTTTCGCGCTGGACCGGAATCCCGGTATCGAGGCTGGTCGAGGGGGAGATCGAGAAGCTCGTACGGATGGAGGAACGGCTGACCAAACGGGTTGTGGGACAGGACGACGCCGTCCGGCTCGTCTCAAACGCCGTCCGCCGCGCCAAGTCGGGCTTGAAAGACCCCCGACGCCCTATCGGGTCTTTCCTGTTCATGGGTCCCACCGGTGTTGGGAAAACGGAGCTGGCCCGTGCCCTGGCCCAGTTCCTCTTCGATGACGAGTCGGCGATGGTGCGCCTCGACATGTCCGAATACATGGAGAAGCACTCCGTGGCGCGGATGATCGGGGCTCCGCCCGGGTACGTGGGGTACGAGGAGGGGGGAGCGCTGACCGAGGCGGTGCGACGGAAGCCGTACACCGTGATCCTGTTCGACGAGGTGGAGAAGGCACACCCCGACGTCTTCCACATCCTCCTGCAGATCCTTGAGGACGGGCGCCTGACCGACGGAAAGGGACGGACCGTCGATTTCCGGAATGCCGTTGTGGTCCTCACCTCGAACATCGGCTCCCACTGGATCCAGGAGCTCTCCGGCAAGGGAGAGGAGGTTGTCCGGAACAAGGTAATGGAGGAACTCCGCCGCGAATTCCGTCCCGAGTTCCTGAACCGGCTGGACGAAATCGTCCTGTTCCGTTCCCTCGGGAGGGAGGAGTTGGCAATAATCATCCTGATCATGCTTCGGGAGCTAAACGAAAGGCTCGCAGACAGGAAGATCTCGGTGACGCTCACCGATGCTGCCCGGGAGAGGCTCGCGGAGATCGGTTTCGATCCCACGTACGGGGCAAGGCCGCTGCGCCGCGCCATACAGAAGCATATTCAGGACCTCTTGGCGCTCCATATCCTCAAGGGGGATTTTCGCGAAGGGGAGTCCATCCTGATAGACGCGGATGGAAACTCCGGGTTTTCCTTCCGGAAATCGGATTCGCAGTGAGGTTCCCGCGGGTGGCTTGACAAAAGGAAACGGGGAGCGTAGGGTGAATTAAAAACACTGTTTGAAATGGGCACATTGTGAGCGCATCCCCGGCAGTTTCTTTCCTCGCCCCGGCCAAGCTGAACATTTCCCTCGAGGTTTACGGAAAACGTCCCGACGGGTTCCACCACATTCGGTCGGTCATGGTTCCGATATCCCTCTGTGACGAGGTCACCGTAGAGGAGACGACCGAGGGCATCACCGTGGAAGTTACGGATCCCGCCGTGCCCTGCGACATGCGAAACACTTGCCACAAAGCAGCCGTCCTCTACAGGGAATGGGCGGGTGTCCCGGGAGGCGTCCGGGTTCGGGTCCGCAAGATCATCCCCTCGGAGGCGGGTCTGGGAGGAGGAAGTTCCGATGCGGCGGCGACGCTCAAGGGCTTGATCGCCCTGACCGGGAAGACTCCTCCCCCGGAGAAGCTTCTCTCCATTGCAGCCTCCGTCGGGGCGGACGTCCCGTTCTTCACGATGGGGCGGCCCGCCCTCGTGGAGGGGTTCGGGGATCTGCTGACGCCCGTCGAATGGAAGGTTCCTTTCTTTGCGGTGATCGTTAAGCCTCCATTCGGGCTGTCGACGCGGGAAGGGTACGAAAGGCTGGGGAGGACGGCGTCCGGCCCCCCCGGGAGTGTGGATCCTCCTTCCTTCCGGGAATGGGGGGATCTGGTGTCGGCCGTGGAAAACGATTTCGAGAGTGCCTGGGAGTGCGTCCGGCCGGATATACCCAGGATCAAGGAGGAGCTGCGGGCGGCGGGGGCGGCGGCCGCCGGACTCTCCGGGAGCGGTTCCGCGGTGTTCGGCCTGTTCCGAAACGAAGGGGATGCGTACAGGGCGGCGAAGGCGATGGAGAACGGGAAGGGGCGGAGGCTGTTCGTCGCCCGCAACATCTGAGAGCAAGGGAGGAAGGGGGAGATGCAGCTCACCGAGGTGAAGGTTTATCCCGTGGCCGACGACGAGAAATTGAAAGGTTATGCGACGATCGTTTTCGATGCCTGCTTCGTTGTCCGGGACCTCAAAATCATCAATGGAAACAGCGGTCTGTTCGTTGCGATGCCCTCCAAGAAGAAAAAGGACGGCACGTACCGCGACACTGCGCACCCGCTGAACAACGAGACGCGTCAGATGATCGAAACGGCGGTGCTGGGAGAATACGAGCGCGAGATCCGGAGGCTTGACGGTCTCGCCGCAGTCCATTAACATTTTTCGGGTCCGTTGTTTCCGTTCCGGAGGTGGGCGGCCCGCCCGGCGTCGGAACTTCGCGCGACGGTACGGGCCGGGGCATAGCTTTGCAAGGATGCGCTGGGAGGTCGTCTAACGGCAGGACAGGGGCCTTTGGAGCCTCTAGTGAAGGTTCGACCCCTTCCCTCCCAGCCATTTCCGTTTTCCCCTTGCCAAGGCACGGCCAACCGGTATAATAGCTCTTTTCTTTATTCATCGGATGGTTTACCGAGCAGGGGAATAGTGTGACCAGGCTCAAGCTGTTTACGGGCAACGCGAACATCGATCTGGCAAGGGAGATCTGCGCTTTTCTCTCCATCCCCCTGGGGACCGCGGTGGTGAAGCGGTTCAGCGACGGGGAGATCAACGTCGATATCGGAGAGAATGTCCGGGGAGCGGACGTGTTTATCTTGCAGCCGACCTGCCCCCCGGTAAACGATCACCTGGTCGAGCTCCTCATCCTCATGGACGCCCTGAAGCGCTCCTCCGCCAACCGCGTCACGGCGGTCATCCCCTACTACGGGTATGCGCGGCAGGATCGGAAGGTGCTCCCCCGCGCCCCGATCACCGCCAAGCTCGTGGCGGACCTGCTGACGGCGGCAGGCGTCTCGCGGGTTCTCACCATGGACCTCCACGCGGGACAGATCCAGGGGTTCTTCAACATCCCCGTCGACCATCTTTACGCCGCGCCCTTGATGCTCGAGTACATCAAGGAAAACTGGGACAACGACATCGTGATCGTATCCCCTGACGCGGGGGGAGTAGAGCGCGCGCGGGCCTTCGCCAAGAGGCTGAACGCCTCGCTGGCGATCATTGACAAGCGGCGGGGGAAGGCAAACGAATCCAAGGTGATGAACATCATCGGAAAGGTAGAGGGGAAATCCGCGATTGTCCTCGACGACATGGTGGACACGGCGGGGACGTTGGTCCAGGGAGCGGAAGCGCTGGTAGAAAGCGGAGCGAAGCGCGTGCTCGCATGTGCCACCCATCCCGTCCTCTCGGGCCCGGCGATCCGGCGCCTGGAGAAGTCCGGGATCGAGCAGCTCGTGGTCACCAACACGATCCCCCTGGGGAATAAGGCGGCGTGCAAGAAGATTCAGGTCCTCTCGGTGGCGGCCCTTCTCGGGGAAGCCATCAAGCGGATCCATTCCAACGATTCCGTGAGTTCGCTTTTTGTGTAGCGGGAGGAGACCGAAATGGCCATGATGGAGTTGACGGCGGTCCGGCGCCACGGATCCGGGAAAGAAAGCGCCCGGAAACTGTTTTCCCAGGGAAAGGTCCCGGGGGTCCTGTATGGGAAGGGGCTTGAGAGCCGCTCGATCGAGTTTAATCGCCGGGATCTGGAAAAGTTCCTGGGCATTGCCCGCCGCGGGGCTGTCGTTATCCGGATGAACGTGGAGGACGGGGCCGAGGCGAAGGAATCGTTTGTGGTTCTCAAGGAGGTCCAGACGAACCCCAAGACGGACCGGGTGATCCACGTCGACTTCTACGAGGTTGCCTTCGGAAAGAAATTCCGCATCGAGGTTCCTGTACGCATAAAGGGAAAGGCGGCCGGGATCGAGCAGGGAGGCATCGTCGAGCAAGTGACCCGCAGCCTTGAGGTCGAGTGCCTGCCGGGCAACGTGCCGGAGTTTCTGGAGTTGGACGTTTCGCCGCTCGAGATCGGCCACTCCCTCCACCTGGGGGACGTGAAATTCCCCGAGGGAGTCCAGCCGCTGGAGAAGGACATGACGGCCACCATCGTCTCCGTCCACGCTCCGAGAATCGAGGAAGAGGTCGTAAGCGTGGCGCCCGAAGAGGAAGCGGCGGAAGCGGCGGAAGCGGAAGGCGCAAGTGTGGCGGAGCCCGAGGAAAAGGAGAAGTAGCCCCAGGCCTTCGCGTCTCGTGTTCGGGCTCGGGAACCCCGGGAGGCGCTATGCGGGCACGTTCCACAACGCTGGGTTCGCGGCGGTGGATCTCCTGGCGAAGTCCTCCGGGATCCGGATCCGGTCCTTCGGGAAGGCCGCGTACGGAGTGGGGACGATGCACGGGGTGGAGATCCTCCTTGGAAAACCGGGAACGTTCATGAACGTAAGCGGCCAGGCCGTTGCCCCCGTCTACGGGAGGTTTGCGAGATCCCCCGAAGACCTCGTGGTTCTCCACGACGACCTCGACCTGGCATTGGGAGTCGTGAGGTTGAGACGCGGTGGGGGAACGGGGGGACACAACGGTCTCCGGTCGCTGTTCACGGAACTCGATACCCGGGAGTTCCTGCGGGTCCGCATCGGGATCGGCCGTCCCCCGGACGGGGTCGACCCGGCCGATTTCGTTCTCAGCCCGGTTCCCGGTGAGCTGCGGGCCCGATTCGAAGGAGGAGTCGCCTCTGCCGCAGAGGCCGTCGCGGACATCCTCCGCGGTGGGTTTGACAAAGCGATGACGCGCTGGAACGCGCGGCGCGCCGAACCCCTTCCCGAAAAAGCGTAGGGAGGGGAACATACTCCTTGCTCCCGGCGGCCACGACCGGGGGCTCGATCAGCCGAAAGGAGGCATGGGCACGATGACGAAGTACGAAACCGCCATTCTTTTCGATCCGGAACTCCCCGAGGACCGGCGCAAAGAGTTTCTTGCCAAGATCGAGGGTATCGTCACCTCGTTCGATGGGGAAATCCTCAAACAGGACGACTGGGGAATCCGGAAACTTGCCTACCCGATCCACAAGAAGCAAAATGCATATTACACCTTCCTGATCTATTCCGGCAGACAAGGTGTGGTGGAGGAGGTAGAGCGAAACATCAAGATATACGACTCCGTCATGCGCCACATGACGTCTCGCGTGGATTTCGAGATCAAGCCGGCCGAGGAGGCGCCGGCTGCCGAGGAAGGCGCTTCCGACGCGGAGAGCGGCGGAGAAACTCCCGGGACCTCCCTGCCTGCGGACGAGACGCCCTCCGTGTAGGGGGAAGGAGGACCGATGGTCGCCTTCAACCGTGTGATTCTCGCAGGAAACCTTGTCCGTGACCCGGAGATCCGGTACCTCCCCTCCGGTCTGTCGGTGACCAGCTTTTCCATCGCGGTCAACTCGCGGTACCGGCAGAACAATGAACTCAAGGAAGAGGTGTCATTTTTCGACATCGTCGTTTTCGGGAAGTTGGGGGAGACCTGTGCGGAGTATCTGTCCAAAGGGAGGCCGGTTCTCGTGGAGGGGCGCCTGCGGCAGCGCCGCTGGGAATCCGAAGGGGCAAAAAGGAGCAAGATCGAGATTGTAGCAGGAGGTGTCCAGTTTCTCGGGGGAGGGCCGAGGAGCGGGGCGACAGGCGAAAGCGACCAGGGCGGCCAAACATCGGACGTCCAGGAAGACGACATTCCGTTTTAAGGATCCTATACGAGAGGAGAAAGGAAAACGATGAGCACCCCGACGAAACCGAGGTACGGTCCGGGGAGACCCGGGGGAGGGGCCGGAGGAGGCCCCAGAAGACGGTACGTCCGGAAGAAATTCTGCCGATTCTGCGCGGAGAAGGATCTCCGGATCGATTACAAGAACGTGTACATGCTCAAGCATTTCGTCTCCGAGCGGGGCAAGATCGTTCCCCGCAGGATTTCGGGGACGTGCGCGACCCATCAGCGCAAACTGACGGTGGAGATCAAAAAGGCCCGCATCGTGGCGTTGATTCCGTTTACGGCAACGCAGGTCAAGTAGGGGGAGACCGATGAAGGTGATCCTGCGCGAGGACATCGAAACTCTCGGAAAGGCAGGCGACATCGTGAAGGTCGCCGACGGCTACGGCCGGAACCATCTCATCCCGAAGCAGCTGGCCGTCCGGGCCGACATGCGAAACCTCCGGGCTCTCGAGCACGACCGCCGCGTAATCGAGGCCCGTGCAAAGAAGGTCCGCAAGTCGGCGGAGGAACTGGGTGCAAAGCTTTCCTCCCTTTCCCTCACCATCCCCGCGAAGGCGGGGGAGGAGGGGAAGCTCTTCGGTGCGGTCACCTCGCGGGACATCGCCCATGCGCTGGAGGCGGCGGGGGTTCCCGTCGACCGCAAGATGGTGCAGCTGCCCGAGCCGATCAAACAGGTCGGGGAATACAAGGTGAAAGTCAAGACGGGGGCGGATATCGTTCCCGAGGTCGCAGTAAGCGTAGTGGCGGAATAGCGGCCATCCTCCGGGAGAAGGGGGCGATATGAGCGGTTCGCGGTTGACGGCGCACGGAGCGGCGGATGCACCTCTCCTGAAGGTTCCTCCCCACAGTCTCGAGGCCGAGCAGGCCGTGCTCGCCTCGGTCCTTCTCAACAACGACCTGATGAACGACGTTGTGGAGATCGTCAGGTCGGACGACTTTTATCAGGGCGCCCACAGGACGCTTTTCTCCACGATGGTGGAGCTTTACGAGCGCGGCCGCGCGATCGACCAGCTGACGCTTTCCGAGGCCCTGAACACCCGGGATGCGGCGAGCGAAGTTGGGGGGCTTTCCTACCTCTCCGAACTCATCCACAACATTCCCACCACCGCGAACGTCGCCGACTACGCACGGCTTGTCAAAGAGAAGGCGATTCTCCGGAAGATGATCGCCGTGGCCCAGCAAGTCACGAATTCCGCGTTCCAGGGGGTGGGCGAGGTCGACGACTTCCTCGACCAGACCGAGCAGGCGATTTTCGCGATCGCCGAGGAGAAGATCAAACCCTCCTACTACTCGATGGCGGAGATGGGCAAGGAAGCGATGCGGGAGATCGAGAAGCTTTACGAGAAGAAGGAGTTGATCACCGGCGTTCCCTCCGGCTTCCGCGATCTGGACCAGCTGACAGCGGGGTTCCAGAAGTCCGACATGGTGGTCATCGCGGCCCGTCCCGGGATGGGAAAGACGGCCTTTTCCCTGAATGTTGCCCTCCACGCCGCCCTGCGCAACAGGCTCCCGGTCGCGATCTTCTCGCTGGAGATGAGCCGGCAGCAGCTCGCGCTTCGCATGATCTGTTCGGAGGCGCGGGTAAACTTCCAGCGGCTGCGGACAGGGTACCTGACCCAGGACGAGATCAACCGGATCGTGGCCTCCGTGGGCAGACTCTCCGAAGCGCAGATCTATTGCGACGACTCCGGTGCGCTGACCGCCCTCGAGCTGCGTGCGAAGGCGCGCAGGCTGAAAAAGGACAAGGGCATCGGGATGGTCATCGTCGACTACCTCCAGCTCATGCGGGGGGCGACTTTGCGTGGCAGCCAGGACAACCGAGTCCAGGAGATCTCGGAGATCTCCCGGTCGCTCAAGGCCCTGGCCAAGGAAATCAACGTCCCGGTCCTCGCCATCTCCCAGCTCAACCGGGGTGTGGAGAGCAGGACCGACAAGCGGCCCCAGATGGCGGACCTGAGGGAATGCGTGACCGGCGATACGCTCGTGTTGACGACCGACGGAATGCGCACGCCGATCCGGGATCTGGTCGGCAAGGAAATCGATGTGTGGGCGATGTCTCCGGAAGGGCGGATCGTCCCGGCGAAGAGCGAATGCATATGGTCAGTGGGAACGAGGCCCGTGACGCGGGTCACCATGGCCAGCGGCCGCGTGATCCGCGCCACCGCCGACCACCGGCTGTACGGCGCTGAAGGGTGGGGTCGCGTATCCGATCTCAGGCCGGGCGACCGGATCGCAGTGGCGCGCCACGTGCCTGAGGCGAAGGACCCGATCCGGTGGCCGGAAGACCGGATCATCCTGCTGGCCCATCTCGTCGGCGACGGAAGTTATCTTAACGCGCAGTCTCTTCGGTATTCGACAGCTTCGGAACCGAACAGCCGCGCCGTCGAAGGGGCGGCCCGGAGAGAGTTCGGGGGGAAGGTGACGCGTTACCGCGGGCGTGGGAAGTGGCACCAGCTCTTCCTCGGCGGGAACGGCAACCGGTGGCATCCGGCAGGTGTGAATCTCTGGCTGCGGGAATTGGGGATCTTCGGACAGCGGTCTCACGAGAAGCGACTCCCTTCCGATGTATTCCGGTTCGACGAAGAGCAGGTCGGATTGTTGTTGAGACATCTCTGGGCGACGGACGGGAGTATCTTCTGTCGCCGGGCCGGGTCCAAGGGATCGTCGCGGGTCTCCTTCAGCACTTCGAGCGAAGGACTCGCCTTCGACGTAGCGGCGCTGTTGCTGCGGCTCGGGATCGTGGCGAGGATCCGGGTCGTGCGCAAGGGGGACTACCGGCCTGTGTACACCGTAGATGTGTCCGGCTCCGATCAGCAGAAGCGGTTTCTCGAGACGGTGGGGGCCTTCGGGCCGCGCGTCGCTCCCGCGGACACGCTTTGGAAGGAACTGGCATTCATAGAGTCAAATCCCAACGTCGATACGTTGCCGAAAGAGGTTTTCCCCAAGGTGAAGGCAGCCATGGCTGACTGTGGGATATCGCATCGCGACTTGGCGGCGCTCCGGGGAACCGCGTATGGGGAGAGCGCGCAGCTCGCTTTCGCCCCATCGCGGACGTTACTGGCGGAGTACGCAAACCTCCTGGACGTCGATGCGCTGTGGCAAATGGCGTCAAGCGACCTTTTCTGGGACCGGGTCGTGGATCTTCGGCCGGACGGGGAGGAGGATGTCTTCGATCTTACCGTTCCGGGGCCTTCCTCTTGGCTGGCGGACGGTGTGGTTTCTCACAATTCGGGGGCGATTGAGCAGGATTCAGATTTGATCCTGTTCATTTACCGTGAGGAAATGTACAGCAAGGCGGACACCCCGGAGGAGAAGAAGGGGGTTGCCGAGATCATCATCGGGAAGCAGCGGAACGGCCCGATGGGCGTCGTTCCGCTCACCTTTCTTAACCAGTACACACGTTTCGAGGACATGGCGCGGGACTACGATTAGCTTGATTCTCTCCCCCGGCATGCGGGGACGCTCTTCCCCGAACAGTAATTCCCCGGGCCGGGATCCTGGGAAAGCGCAGATCCCGGCGCGATTCCCTTCCTCGGCTCGTCTCGTTGCTTTTCGAAGGATATGCTGATTCGTGCGGGAGGAGATCTCCTGCGGAAGAGGGGGAATCCTCATGAGGGGTAGCGTGAAGAGAAGAATCGGCTGGGTGGCCATCTTCGGGGCAGTCCTCCTTCTCTTCGGGATCGGGTTCCCGGCTCCCGGACCATTCGCGGTCGCCGGTTTGGATGCGGGAGAGAAAGGTGTCTCCGCTGCGCAGGGAGCCGCGGTGGAAGGGCCGCCCGGGAGTCTGCCCGAGGGCACAAGGGTACCCCCCGAGCGGATGTTAGGACTTCCCGGACTCACCCACGTGGGGAGGGTGGCCACCGGGATCTACCGGGGGGCCATGCCCCGGCCGGAAGGGTACGCGACGCTGGCGAAAATGGGCGTACGGTCGGTGATCAATCTCCGGTCCCGCAACGAGGAAAAGGAGCAGGTCGAAGTGCACGGCATGCGCTCCTTCGGAGTGCCGATGAGCACCTTTGGCGATGTGAACCCGGAGATGGTTCGAAAAGCGGTGGCGCTGATGGCGGATCCGGCGAACCAGCCCGTTTTTGTGCATTGCCGGCAAGGGCGGGACCGCACCGGGGTGGTCGTCGCGGTGTACCGGATGGAGATCGACGGGTGGTCCCCGAAGGAGGCGGAGGAGGAAATGCAGGCGTACGGATTCCACGACGTGTGGTTCCGGATGAAATCCTTCGTACGCGGATACCGGCCGGGGAGCGGGACAGGCAGGAGGCCCAAGAAAGGGGAACGGGAGGAATGAAAACGGTTGCGCAGGGAAAAGGTTCCGTGCTGGTCCTGTCCGCCGCCTCCGGCGCGGGCCACGTCCGGGCCGCCGAGGCGCTCGTCCTGGCCTTCGGGGCGGCGGGCCGCCCGGCGCGCCATGTGGAGGTTCTCGAATATACGAACCCCCTCTTCCGAAAGATCTATACCGATCTGTACGTGGAGCTGGTCAACCGGCGGCCCCACCTCCTCGGCCTGCTCTACGACGCACTGGACCGCCCGTGGGGATTCCAGAAGCGGCGCCTTGCCCTGGACCGGCTCAACATGCGTCCTCTCGTCCGCCTCCTGAAGGGGGAAAACCCCTCCCTTGCCGTATGCACCCATTTTCTTCCCGCGGAGATTCTCGTCCACTTGCGCAGGAAGAAAATCCTGGAGGTACCGATCGGCGTCGTCGTGACCGATATCGACGCCCACGCGATGTGGCTGTATCGGGGCGTGGACTGGTACTTCGTCGCCCGTGAGGAGACGAAGGTCCACCTGTCGGAACTGGGAATCCCGCCGGAGACGATTCACGTGACCGGCATTCCCATCGACCCCGCCTTCGCGGCGCGGAAGCCGAAGAGGAAGGCCCGCCTGAGCCTCGGTCTCGATCCGGACCGGACCACCGTTCTCGTTTCGGCGGGGGGGTTTGGTGTCGGACCGGTGGAGTCTCTCGTCCGGTCTCTCCAGAGGGTGAATCATCCCCTCCAGGTGGCTGTCATCTGCGGCAGGAACGAACAGCTTGTCAGGCGCCTGGCGTCGTTCGGGGACGGTGTGCATCCGATGCGGGTGGTCGGATACACGACCGAGATGGACACCTGGATGGCCGCTTCGGACCTTCTTGTGGGGAAGGCGGGGGGACTTACCAGTTCCGAGGCCCTGGCGCGCGGGCTCGTTCTCGTCATCGTCAATCCCATTCCCGGGCAGGAGGAGAGGAACAGCGACCATCTCCTGGAGGACGGGGTGGCCATCCGGTGCAACAATCTTCCCGCACTGGCTTATAAGATAGACACGCTTCTCGGGGACAGGGAAAGGTACATGAGGATGCGGAAAGCGGCCGTTCGCGCGGGAAGGCCGAATGCCGCGAGGGACGTCGTCTCCCTCATGTCCGGATCGGGGAAAATATCACGGGGATCCCAAACCGACGATGCGTCGTAAATCGTTTCCCTCAACGCGTCTCGCGCACCGCCCGTTCCCCCGCCTAGGGGTTATGACGGTCGCCGTACGGAATCCCGCGCCGGAAGGTAACCCCTGTTCGGAGCGTACAGTGTCCATCGACCTTCCGCGGAGGGGAACCCCGCCGCGACATGAAGCTCCAGTATTGTCTTGGCGGTCCTCACCGCTTCCAGGAGAGGATCTCCGGCTGCGAGGCGGGCGGCGATTCCCGCCGCAAGGGCGCATCCGGTGCCGTGGGGATTGCGCCGGGGGAACGCCTTCCCCCTTGCCAGAAGCGTGACCCTTCCCTCCTCGTAGAGGACATCGACGCCCCGTTTCCCCGGCCAGGGGAAGTGCCCCCCCGTAAGGACTACGGATGCCCCCGACGCGTGGGAGAGGTCCCGGGACGCGACGATGGCATCCCGGAATCCCGCGACGCTTCGGTGGAGGATCTTCTCGATCTCCGGGAGGTTGGGCGTGAGAACCGTTGCAAGACCCAGAAGTTTCCGGTAGGCAGGCAGGGCGCTCCTCGCGAGGAGAGGCGTCCCGGTGGAGGAACGGAGCACCGGGTCCAGAACGACCGGCATTCCCCTGCGACTTGCGAGGAAGCGGAGCAGGCTTTCCGCAGCCGCCCGGGTACCGACCATCCCGATCTTGACGGCCCGGAGGGGAAAACTTTTTGCGGCGCAGGAGAGCGACCTCTCCAGGGCGATCCGCGGCAGGGGAACGATCCGGTCGAAGGAGGTCGTGGTCTGGATCGCGAGGCAGGAAGGTACGGCAACTGCGTACCCGCCCGCCGCGTCCACCGCCCTGGCATCCATCAGAACGCCGGCCCCCCCGGTGGGGTCGAACCCCCCGAAGGCGAGGATCACCGCCGGTCTTTTTCCTCTTCCCATATCCGGAGAAACTCCCTTGCCCGCTCCCGGATCCCCGGGCCGCCGAACAGGTCCGAGATCACTGCGAATCCGGCTGCTCCCGCCCGGATCACCTCCCGGACGTTCTGCCGGGTGATCCCGGAAATGGCGATCGCGGGGAGGGAGACAGCTCCCGCCACCTCCGTGACAAGCGTCAGCCCCCCGGGCTCCCGAGTGTCGCTCTTGGTGGTCGTCGGGAAGATCGCTCCTACGCCGATATAGTCTGCCCCGTCCTGCTCCGCTCTCTTCGCATCGCCGACATTGTGCGTCGACGCTCCCAGGAGGAACCCCGGCGGGACCACCCTCCGTGCTTCCGCAAGGGGGAGATCGCCCTGCCCGAGATGGCACCCGTTAGCCTCCGCCATCAGGGCCGCATCGAGACGGTCGTTGACGATGAAGAGGGCCCCGACTTTTTCGCAGATCCCGGCAAGCCGCCGGGCCCGAAAGAACATCTCCCGGGGGGAGGCTTTTTTGTCCCGGTACTGGATGATCCGGCATCCTCCCGCTAACGCCTCCGAGAGGGCTATTTCCAGCTCCTCTTCGGGGTCTTTCGCTTCGAGGGCGATTACGGTGGGGTCCAGGATTCCGTAGAGCCCTTCGATCCGGGGGGTTGGAATGACGGCACGATTCCCGTTCATCGGGATTTCCTTTTCCTGGGCAGGAGGGTGAGGGAAGACAACTTTTTCCGAAGGGTGTTCCGGTTGATCCCCAGGATCGCCGCAGCCTTGACCTGGTTTCCCCCCGTTGCCTCCAGGACGATCTTGAGGAGCGGCTTTTCCATCTGCCGGAGGAAGTAATCATGCAGATCGTTCTCGCTTTCGATCGCCGTCCCCAGTCGGCCGACGAACTCCCGGACCCGCTCCTCGATGACCTGCTCCAGCGGGGCGGAAGAGAGATCCAGCGCGCCATCCGATTTTGCCAGCTCCCGCGCCACCTCGTCCCGCCGAAGGAGCTTTCCCGTGGAGAGGACGGCAAGTCTCTGCACGAAATTTTCGAGTTCGCGCACGTTGCCTTTCCAGTTATGGGATGCCACCACCTCCAGTGCCTCCTTCGAGAACGACCGGGGGGGGCGGGAAAGGATCGCGCAATACTTCTGCAGGAAATAATCCGCGAGAAGGGGGATGTCCTCCCGTCTCTCCGACAGGGGGGGAACACGGATCGGGAAGACGTTCAGCCTGTCGAAGAGGTCCTCCCGGAACTTGCCGTCTGCGACCATCCGTCGAAGGTCCCGATTGGTCGCCGCGATGACGCGCCCCCGGAACGGAAGGGTTTGGTTCGATCCCAGCTTCGAGTATTCCCTTTCCTGCAACACTCGGAGGAGCTTCGCCTGGAGGTCGGCCGGGAGGTCCCCGATCTCGTCGAGGAAAAGGGTGCCCCCCGCGGCAGCCGCAAGTTTCCCCTCCCGGGCGGTCTCCGCCCCGGTGAACGCCCCCTTCTCGAAGCCGAACATCTCCGCCTCCTGCAGGTCCCTGGGGATGGCGGAGGCATTGATCGCCACGAAATGGCCGTTCTGGGAGCTGAGCTCATGGATGCAGCGGGCCACAAGCTCCTTTCCCACTCCGCGGTCTCCCAAAAGCAGGACGGTGACGTCGGAGTTCGCCACCTTCCCCACCCCCTGGAACACCTCCAGGATGGCGCGGCTCCGGCCCACGATCCGGGCGGACTTCCACTCCTCGGGGTCCTCCATCCGGAACGGCCGCTCGCGGGAGGAGGAAACCTTTGCGACATCCCGGAGCAGTTCCTCTATGTGTGCGATGTCGAACGGCTTGGTGATGAACTCTTCGGCGCCCGCACGGGTGGAGCGGGCGGCGGCGTCCGGGCGGCGGACGGCTGTCATGATGAAGAACCGGGTCGGGGACTTTCTCGCCTGGATCCGCTCCAGCACCTCGATTCCTTCCATGCCGGGCATGCGGATGTCGATGAAAGCCGCGGTGTAGGTGTTCCGCGTAAGAAGGGATAGCGCCTTCTCCCCGTTTTCCGCCAGGTCGGGTGCGAACCCCATCGACGCCACCGTCTTCTTGAGGACCCAGCGAATGCTTTCGTCGTCGTCGGCTATGAGGACCTTCTTCACGGGCCTGTTTTCTTTCCAGGGGTGATTGGAAGGGATATTGTAACCGTCGTGCCTTCTCCCTGCACGGATTTTATTTCCATTTTTCCGCCGTGCCGGGAGATCGATTGCCTCGCCATCACGAGTCCCAGGCCCGTCCCCTTCGCTTTCGTCGTGTAGAAGGGGAGGAACGCCCTTCGCATCTCCTTCTTGGACATCCCCACGCCGTCGTCCTCGATCAGGATTTCCACAAAGGATCGTGTCCGGCCCCTTCCCCTCCCCCACCGGTAATTGACGTTCATCCGGGTTACGATGCGCACCGTGCCCCGCTCCGGGATGGCCTCTACGGCGTTCTTCAGGACGTTCACAACCGCACGGAAAAAGGTGTCCGGGTGTCCGGAGACATCGGGAAGGCTCGGGTCGGCAACGAACTCGAAGTGGACCTCCTTCCCCTGGGCGCGCACGTCCGCCCGGATGAGTTCGCCGGCTTCCCGAAGTGTCGGTAGGATCGGGAAGGGGCGGGGCAGAGGGGGGGGGCTGCCCATTTCGAGCATCTTCTCCACGAGCCCGTTGATTCTCTCCGACTCCCGCAAGATCAGCCGGGTTCCTTCCCGGCGCTCCTCCTCGGAGGCCTCCCCCCGCATCAGCCATTGGGCAGCGCCGTGGATTCCCCCCAGTGGGTTCTTGATCTCGTGCGCGATCCCGTAGGCAATCGTCTGCATTTCCTCTGCGCTCAGTGCGGCTCTCTCCTCCTGCCCGACCATGCTGAGGATCTCGGCGGGTTTGATCGACAGCACTGCGCCATTCGGCTTCCCCGTGGAACCGGGCATGGGGGAGGCCCCGATGATGACGGGGAGCGTGCGGGTAGGATGGCCCAACGCCGCATGCGCCCGGCGGGGAAGGCGAAGCTCCACGTCGTACCCGGTAACCGCTGCGTTCTCCTCCAGGGCCTTCCGCAGGATCCGTGCGGCGGCGGGGGAACCGCGAAAGACCGTCCGGTAATGTTTCCCCGCGAACGTTCGCGCCGACCCGTGGAGAATTTCCTCGGCGGCCGGGTTGATGTAGACGAGTTTCCCCGCCTTGTCGAACGCGAGGATCCCGATATTTACGGATTCAAGCGTCTGCTGGAAGAGGTCGTTCAAAAGAATCGCTCGACGGCCAGGCGGAATTCGTCAAGGGTGCGCACGCTCACGAGTTGGGCCCGAAATGCGGATGCGCCCGGGATTCCCCGGCTGTACCAGGCTAGGTGTTTTCGCATATCCCGGATCCCGGCCTCCCCGTACCGCCGGTGCATCTCCTCTCCATGCCGCAGGATCAGCGCCCTGCGTGCTTCCGGGGAGGGGCCGGCCGGCGATGCCCCCGGCGTGCCGGGCCAAGCGCCGACGGCAACCTCCCGGCGGATCGCGGAGAAGATCCAGGGATTTCCCATGGCCGCCCGCCCGATCATCACGGCGTCGCATCCGGTTTCCGAAACCATACGCCAGGCGTCCTCCGGCTGCTCTACGTCCCCGTTACCGATCACGACTCGGCCGGGGATCCCCTTTTTCAACCGGGCGATCTGTCCCCAGTCGGCCTTGCCGGAAAACATCTGTCCCCGGGTCCGGGGGTGGAGGGTGACGGCTGCGGCCCCTGCGTCGAAGACCTCCCTCGCCACTGCGAGGTACGAGTCGGTCTCCGTGCCGAAGCCCGACCGGATCTTGACGGTGACGGGAATCTTTGCGGCATCGGAGGCGGCCCTTATGATTTTTCCGGCGAGAAGGGGGCGGGAGAGCAGAGCCGCGCCCGCTCCGCCTGCCGTTACCCTTCGTACCGGGCATCCCATATTGATGTCGACGAAGTCGAAACCGAGCCGACCGATCTCGGCGGCTGCTTCGCCCATCTCCTCCGGGACCGCGCCGAACAGTTGCGCTCCAATGGGGCGCTCCCTCTCCCCGAATCGGAGATACCGCTCCGTCCGTCCGGGCTGCATGAGCAGGCCCTTTGCCGAAACCATCTCCGTCACCGTCACGTCGGCCCCGTTTTCCCGGCAGAGGAGCCGGACCGTGCTGTCCGTGATCCCGGCCAGGGGGGCGAGGATCAATTTTCCCCGGAAATCCATGATCTTCCTACTATATCACCGCCGCCGAAGGCGGAAACCCCGTGTCCGCTTCGGCGGTAAGGCTGGAGAAACGGGGACTTGCGTCCAGGACGATGTGATATCATGGGTACGCACGATGTTTAAGGAAAGGCGATGGGGTTCGCCTTCAACCGCCCGTATGGGCTGATGACCCCTGACCGTGGAGAAAGGATGCCCGGCCGGGGCTTGGGCTTTGAGGGGAAGGCAAGGGAACAATGCCCGCCGGGATCTCCCGACGGGCGTTGTCGTATTCGGGATCTTGCAGGACGAATAAAGGAGTGTCCGGGCACCATGGCAGGTAACGTGATGTTGCGGGAGGATAGACCGGAGCGGCTCCTGGAGCGGCTCGTCGAGATCGGTGACCGTTTCCGGTTGCAAAGCCTGGATCCCCAGATCCAGGCATGCCGGCAGGGGCTTCGCGAGGACGGCGTAATCGACGTCGCCGTGCTGGGCCGGTTCAAGGCGGGGAAAAGTTCCTTTCTGAATTGCCTCGCGGACCGGGACGTCCTCCCCGTCGGGGCGGTACCCGTGACCTCGGTCATCACGGTATTGGGCTTCGGGGAGCGGGAGCAGGCGCGCGTCAGGTTCGAGGATGGCGGGGAGCGCATTGTCCCCGTCACGGAGCTCCCGAACTTCGTGACAGAAGAGGAAAACCCGGAAAACCGGAAGGGCGTTGCCCGGGTGACCGTGGATCTGCCCTCTCTTCGCATGTATCCCAACACCCGCTTCCTCGACACCCCGGGCCTGGGAAGCACCTTCCGGCACAACACGCAGGTGACGATGGAATGGCTGCCCCGGGCCGCAGCCGCCCTGGTCGCCATCAGCGCGGACCAGCCGGTTTCGGAGCAGGACATCGACTTTCTGGAAGACCTGGCCCGGCATACCCCCCGGATCGTGATTCTCCTGACGAAGGTGGATCTGTTGAGTGAATCGGACCTGGCGGCCGTCACCCGGCATGTGCGTGCCACCCTCGGCAAGGAATTGGGGACGGCTTTCCCGTTGTTCCCTTTTTCCTGCCGTTCCGGGGTAGACCATTGGCGCGGGGAGATCGCGGAACGCCTGCTCGGTCCGCTTGCCTCCCGCCGGGAGGAGGAGACGAAGGCCATCCTGTCCCACAAGATGCGCACCCTGATCCGGGAGCAGCACCAATACCTCCAGATCGCCTGGAAGGCGGCGAGCGCCCACGATTCCCTCCGGGAGAGCCTCCGAGGGCGGATCCTGAACGAACGCGTGCAGCTTGAAAACGTCCTCGATGAGGTCTCGCTGGTCGCCGGAAAGTGCCGGGAGGACGTCCGGGTGAAAATCGAAGGGAGGATTCTTCGCCACCAGGGAACGCTTCTGCGCAAGAGCCGGGAGTTGCTTGCGGGGGAGATGTCTTCCTGGCGGGGGAATCTCTGGCGGCTGACTCGCCGGTACGAGCGGTGGGCGCAGGACCACTTCACGCGGGAACTGGCAGACCTTTCCGCATCCGAGGCAGAGGGGTTTCAGGAGATGCTCCAGGACGTGCGGGGCCGGATGGAGCGACTGGTGGAGGGGTTCCAGGGACGCCTGGCGGACAATGTTCGGACGGTTCTGGGCATCGAGTTCGAAAGGTCCCCCGTATCCCTGGATGTGAGTGTCCCCTCCATGCCCGACACGTCGTGCGGCAGGGTGTTCGACTCGCACTTCGACATCGTCTGGTTCCTCATCCCCACCACGCTGTTCGGACCGCTCATCCGCCGCCACTTCCTGCATCACCTGGGTTTCGAGACCGAGAAAAACCTGTTCCGTCTTTCGGCCGCCTGGAGGGAAAGTACCGGTTCGGAGATCGCCCGGCTGGCCGGGCAGGCGAAGAAGACCATCCGGTGCGAACTGTCCACCCTGGAGGACCTTCTGGGACGACAAGCCTCCGAATCCCCCAGGATTTCCGAGGTGATTTCGGAACTCACGGGCTACCTCGAGGTTCCTCCGTAGCGCCGGGACGTTACCCCGGAAAAGACGTTGGCAGGCGGGATTCCCCCCGGTCCCGAGTCCGGTTTCCCCTTGACCTGCGCGGAAGTCCGTGCTATGAACTATGCGTTTTACTCATCGCCAGGGAAGCGAACGGACCCTCAGGGTTCGTGAAGCCATAATGGTTCCCGGCGGAATCTCGTCACATTTCATATCTTCCATACAGGGAGGGGTCATGGTCAGTCCTTTGCTCGTGATCGTATTCTCATGCATTGTCCTTGCCTGGTTCCGGACATCGCGGGAACCGGGCAGGGACAGTGCCGTTCCGCGGAACCGCATTGCGCCGAAAATGGCATCCGCGACGGTCCTGCTGTTTACCTTGCTCCTTGCTTCTGCCGCAGCAGCGAGCGAGGCGGAACTCAAGATCCCCGACCTGTCCACCGTGTCGTTCCTCGGGATGACGGGACACGGCCTCCTGGTATGGGGCCTCCTGATCTGCTTCCTGGGGATGGTCTTCGGGTTCGTGCAGTACACGCAGATCCGGAGCCTGCCCGTTCACAGCTCGATGCGCGAGATTTCAGAGCTGATCTGGGAGACCTGCAAGACCTACCTCATCACCCAGGGGAAGTTCCTCGCCATCCTCTGGGGATTCATCGCGGCGATCATGGTGGTCTACTTCGGGTTCCTGCTCCACTTCGCGACCATCCAGGTCGTCATCATCGTCGTCTTCAGCATCATCGGCATTCTGGGCAGTTACGGCGTGGCGTGGTTCGGCATCCGGATCAACACGTACGCCAATTCCCGGACCGCTTTCGCCGGCCTGAAGGGAAAGCCGTTTCCGACCATGGCGATCCCGCTGAAATCCGGGATGAGCGTCGGCATGATGCTGATCAGCGTCGAGCTGGTCCTGATGCTCTTCATCCTGCTCTATGTCCCTGGGGATTACTCGGGGCCCTGCTTCATCGGCTTCGCGATCGGCGAGTCGCTGGGAGCGGCGGCGCTGCGGATCGCCGGCGGGATCTTCACGAAGATCGCCGACATCGGGTCCGACCTCATGAAGATCGTCTTCAAGATCAAGGAGGACGACGTGCGCAACCCGGGCGTCATCGCCGACTGCACGGGCGACAACGCGGGGGACTCGGTCGGGCCGACCGCAGACGGCTTCGAGACATACGGCGTCACCGGTGTCGCGCTCATCGCCTTCATCGTCCTGGCGGTGCCCGACATGGTCGTCCAGGTCCAGCTTCTCGTCTGGATCTTCGTGATGCGCATCGGGATGATCGTCACGAGCGCTCTCTCGTACTATATCAACGGGGCAATCGCCAAAGCGAAGTACGGTGACGTTCCCAAGTTCAACTTCGAGCACCCGCTGACCTCGCTGGTCTGGCTGACCTCGCTGATCTCCATCGGGATGACGTTCGTGTTGTCGTACCTCCTGGTGCCGGAGCTCTCGGGAGACGCTTCCCTGTGGTGGAAGCTCTCCGCGATCATCACCTGCGGAACCATCGCGGGAGCCCTGATCCCGGAACTGGTCAAGATCTTCACCTCGACCAACTCGGGACACGTGCGCGAAGTCCTCACCGCCTCGCGGGAGGGCGGTGCGTCGCTGAACATCCTGTCCGGCTTCGTGGCGGGGAACTTCAGCGCCTACTGGCTGGGGATGGCCATCATCACCCTGATGGCGATCGGGTACGCCGTCAGCTCGATGGGCCTGGCGAGCATCATGGCGGCCCCGGCGATATTCGCCTTCGGCCTCATCGCCTTCGGGTTTCTCGGGATGGGGCCGGTCACCATCGCGGTGGACTCGTACGGGCCGGTGACGGACAACGCCCAGTCGGTCTACGAGCTCTCCACCATCGAAACCCTCCCGAACATCTCCGAGGAAATCCGGAGAGAGTTCGGCTTCACACCCGACTTCGAGAACGCGAAGATGTACCTGGAGGAGAACGACGGGGCGGGCAACACCTTCAAGGCGACCGCGAAGCCGGTGCTCATCGGGACGGCCGTCGTCGGCGCCACGACCCTGATCTTCTCCATCATCCAGGTGCTCACCAAGATGTTC
>JBFFGP010000002.1:0-27607 GCA_041557435.1 Candidatus Deferrimicrobiaceae bacterium
GGTTCCCTCCTAATTTCGCAGCGGCTTTCCTTTCATCAACATATGTTGGATGCGGGCCTGGGTCTTTTCCTCTCCGCAAAGCGAAAGGAACGCCTCCCGCTCGAGGTCCAGGAGGTCCTGCTCGGAGAGCTTTGCGCCACGCGGGATATCTCCGCCGGTCATCACAAAAGCGATTTTCCGCCCGATCCGTTCGTCGAACTCGCTGATATGCCCGGCCGTTTTCATCGCATAGAGTGCGTATGCAAAGTTGGAGAACTCCGCCTTGCCCGGCAGAGCGATGTCCGTCCGCGGACGGGGCATCTCGTACCCTTCCCGGTTCATGGCGAGGACGGTGTTCTTCGCCTCATGAATCTGGAAATCCCGCTGTATGGTGATCCGGTCCCACGGGCGCAGGAAGCCCATTTCCCTCGCCTCCTTCGCGGACGTCGCCACCTTCGCCATCCCCACCGTCTCGAACGCCTTCCGGAGAAACGGGAGCGGATCCGCCGACACGCCGTCCGGGATCCCTTCGAGGTGGCGGATCACCATTTCCTTCGTGCCGCCTCCCGCCGGCAGGAGCCCGACGCCCACTTCCACGAGCCCCATATACGTCTCGGCGGCGGCACGGATCCGGTCCGCCCCCAGGCAGATCTCGGTTCCGCCCCCCAAGGTCATCCCCGCAGGGGCGGCCACAACGGGCCTCTCCGAGTAGCGCAGCCGCATGCAGGCGTTCTGCAGCTCCCGGACCATCTTCTCGATGTTTTCGAAGTTCCTGTTCTGCGCCTCCATGTATACGAGCATCAGGTTCGCGCCGACGCAGAAATTTTCCGCGTGGTTGGCGATCACCATCCCGGCGAAATCCTTCTCGGCAAGCGCCACGCCCTCGTTCATCATGGAGACGATGTCTCCGTCGATGGTGTTCATCTTGGTGTGGAACTCGAGGCACAAGACCCCGTCGCCTATGTCGACCAGCGTCGCGCCCTGGTTCCTCTTCACCACCTTGTTCCGATCCTTTACGGCCGGCAGGAAGATGACGTCGGGAGAGACGGGGGCGGGGACGTATGCTCCGCTTGCAAAGTCGTAGAACTCGAGGACGCCGTCGCGCCTGCGGTAGAACGACGTATTCCCGCCGGCGAGCATCTGTTCCACGTTTTCCGGGATCTTCCTCCCCTCCTGCCGCATCCGGGCAACCGATTCCTCAACGCCGATGGCGTCCCACGTCTCGAAGGGGCCAAACGTCCAGTTGAATCCCCACTTGATCGCGTTGTCGATGTTTACGACGTCTTCGGCAATCTCGGGAATCCGCTTGGCCGAGTACAACAGGGTCTCGGAGAGGACCTTCCTTGCGTACGCTGCGGCCTTGTCGTCTCCTGCGATCACCTTCCGGATCCTTGCCTCCACGTCGTCCTCCCCCTTCGCGGCGTCCAGGGACGGAAAGCTGACCTTCGTGGTCGGTCGGTAGGCGAGGGTCTGGTGGTCGAGGACGAACATCTTCTTCTCCTCGCCCTTCCCCTCCATCCGGAAGAATCCGCCCTTGGCCTTCCGGCCGAGCCAGCCGCGCCCAACCATCTCGTTGACGAACGGCGGGGGAAGGAACATCTCCCGCTGCGGGTCGTCGGGCAGGTTTTGGTACACGTTGTCGGATACGTGGAGAAGCGTATCGATCCCGACCAGGTCTGCCGTCCCGAACGCAGCGGACTTCGGGCGCCCCATCGCCGGCCCCAGAACCTTGTCCACTTCCTCGATCGATAGGCCGTCCGACACCATCGCATGCATCGCGTACATCATCCCGAATACGCCGATGCGGTTTCCTATGAAGTTGGGGGTGTCCTTTCCGTAGACGATCCCCTTGCCGAGCCTTCGCTCCCCGAACTCAGCGATGCCGCGCAGGATCTCCGGATCGGTGTCCTCGCCGGGGACAAGCTCGAGGAGTTTCATGTACCGGACCGGGTTGAAGAAGTGCGTCACGAGGAAGTGCCGTCGAAACTCCTCCGAACGCCCCTCCATCATCCGGGAGATGGCGATCCCGGAGGTATTGGAGGTGACGACCGTGCCGGGCTTCCAGACCGCCTCGATCCTGTCGTAGAGCGCCTTCTTGATGGCGAGATTTTCCGTGACCACCTCGACGATCCAGTCGCACTCCGCGGCCCTCGGGAGGTCGTCGTCGAAGTTTCCGATCGAGATGAAGCCGATGTCCTTCTGCGAGTAAAGGAGCGCGGGGCGGCTTTTTCGTATCCCCTCGAGCCCCTTCGCGGCGAACCGGTTGCGGAAAGCGGCCTCCTTCTCCGAAAGCCCCTTTTTCCTGTCCTCTTCGCTCAGAACGGGGGGGACGATATCCAGCATCAGACAGGGGATTCCGGCGTTGGCCATGTGCGCAGCGATCCCCGACCCCATGACGCCTGCCCCCAGCACGGCAACCCGGCGGATTTTCGGAAACATGATTCCCACCTCCCGGAAGGAAATGCGGTTCGGGGCAAAAACAAAATGAATGGCTATTCAGTATCAGTTTAGGAGTATCGCAAAGCCGCCACGCATGTCAAGGGGTGAGGAGTCCGGAAGTTTACGGGAGGAGAGGAAAATCCCATACGTGCAATCGCATTCCGTGGAGAGAGAAGCGAAAACGTGGGGATCCCGGATGCCTGCGAATGCAGGATTCAGGGAAAGATCAACGGAAGCACCACTTTATCCGTCGCCTTCAGCGGAGAAGGTTTCGTAAGAAGCTTTCTGCCGGTGAGCGCGAGGATGCCCGCCACGGACAGGAACCCCATGAGGGAAAAAAGGGAATCGGAATTGACCCTAGGTTCGGAAGAGATGAGTTTCGCCGGGTTGGGGGCCGGCATGGCGAGCGTCCCCATGACCAGCGGACCCTGCCAGGCCAACCTCTCGGGAGGCACCGAGAACACCACCGTCCCGAAGATGACCAGAAGCGCGGCCGCGAATATCGCCTTTTCCCTGAATTTCCATTTCTTTGATCGGTTTTTCATTTCGTTCTCCTCGCGGGCCGGGGTACGATCGTCTCTGGTCTACCTGGCGGCTTCCGTCATTTTTCTTTCTCTATCTCTATCGGCGTTCCCCGGGAATAACTTCATTCCTCGGGAGAACGACTTACGCTTCCCCTTAGATGGCCGAACCCGGAAAAATATTCATGAACGATTAAAATATTTTTTCCTTCCGGTTGAGCCGGGGAGATTCTTCTCCGTGAAACGCCGTTCGATAAAAACAGGGGAACGTTGTCGAACGGGTCCTCCTGGGAGAAAATGAATCCGTGCGAGGGTTTTACGTACACGTTCCGTTCTGCGTGAGGAAGTGCTCCTACTGCGACTTCTACTCGGTTACGGCCTCCGAAGCCGCCACGAAGGAGTTCTGCGACCTTATCGTGGAGGAGATGGACCTGTTCCGGCTGAAATTTCCCGAGGATGCCGCGGCCGCCGCCGACACCGTCTACTTCGGGGGCGGAACGCCCACCGTGCTCGCCACGGAGGCCCTTTGCGGTCTCCTGGCCGCGATCCGGGACCGATTTCCCGTCGAGCCCGGAGCCGAGATCACGGCCGAGGCGAACCCGGGAACCGTAACCCCGGAGGAATTTCGTGCCCTTAAGGAAGGCGGTTTCACACGCATAAGCATCGGGGTGCAGTCGTTTACTCCCTCCACTCTCCGGACCCTGGGCCGGATACACGGCGTGGAGGACGTCCGCAAGGCGTACCGGGACGGACGATCTGCGGGCTTCGACGACCTCGGGATGGATCTGATCTTCGGTATCCCGGGACAGGAGACCAAAGGATGGGAGGCCGACCTGGAAAGAGCGGTCACCCTCGTGCCGTCCCATGTCTCGGCCTATGCCCTCGCCCCGGAGCCGGGAACTCCGATCCACGCAGCGATCGGGAGGGGGGAATTGCGGAGCCCTTCCGACGAGGAGATGGCAAAGATGTACCGGACGGCCCGCCGGGCCATGGAGAACGCCGGGTACCGCCAGTACGAGATCTCCAACTTCGCCCGCCCCGGGCACGAGTCCCGGCACAACAGGAAATACTGGAAGCGGGAAGGGTACACGGGATTCGGCCCTTCCGCACACGGCCTCCTCTTCCCGAGGGCAGAGCCCCGCCTCGGCATGCGGACCGCGAACCCGCCCTCCCTGGCGGAGTATGGGCGCCGGATCCGGGAGGGTCGCCTCCCTTGGGAAGACACGCGGCTGAGTACCGCGGAGGATGCCTGGAAGGAATCGCTCATCTTCGGACTGCGCATGACCGATGGGGTGGATCTTGTGGAAATCGAGGAAAAAATCGGCGCTCCGCCGGAGCCGTTGCGGAGCATAATGAGCGAACTGGTGGGCGCCGGGAAACTCATAAGAGAGGGTGAAAGGTTTCGTCTCCCCGCGGAACTGTTCTTTGTATCCAACGAGGTGCTGCAGCGGTTGGCCTGAGACAATGAGATCCCCCGGAGGAGGGATGGATATGGGAGAAGGTTCCTTCTGGAAACGGTTGCAATCCTATATAATTGTCAAGTTATGAAAAACAAGGAACGATCCTCCCCGGCAGCCGGGAAGGGACGACGTTTTTCTCCGGGAATCCGCCTGAAGCTCATCGCTTTTTTGCTTCCGCTGGTGTTCCTGCTCGTCATCCTCATAGCGGCGGCGGTGACGAAAATCACCGACGCCGCCATCCGTAACGATCTGCTGCAGAGAGGGGTGGCCATCTCCCGCGTAGTCGCGCTCTCTTCGGGATATTCCATCCTCTCGGGCGACCGTCTGGCCATGGACAGTCTCGCAGCGGAGACGAGAAACAGTTCCGGCGACATCGAATACGTCTCCATCCGGGATACGGAGGACGTGGTGCTGGCACACAGCCTGATCGATGAGCGGGGGAAGGAATATTCCGCTTCTCCCCGGGGGAACTTGCTGGGAACGTTCCTGGAGACCCAGGTCTTCGAAGTTGTTCGCCGGGGGAGGAGCCTGATCGAGTTCTCCACTCCGATCTTCTTCGCGGGCAAGCGCGTCGGCACCGTCTCGCTGGCCGTCTCCCGGGACAGCGTCCTGACCGCGCAGAGGAACATCAGGAACTCGATCGCCATCGCTGCCGCGGTGTTCCTGGGAATCGCCCTCCTGGGCACCTTCGCGATCGCTTCCTTCATCACCACACCAGTGAAAAAGCTCTCCTCGGGGGTGAACGAACTATCCAGCGGTGCGCAGTTCCACCCGATTCCTTTCCGCTCGGGGGACGAACTGGGGGAGCTTACACGGAACTTCAACCGCATGGCGGAGACGATTCTCTCCCAAAAGCACCGGCTGAGCAGGTACGCAAAAGATCTCGAGGAATCGTATATCGCCACCGTGCGGGTTCTGGCCGCCTCGATCGATGCCCGAGACCCCTACACACTGGGGCACTCGACCCGCGTTGCGTTCCTTTCGTGCGAGCTCGGGAGACGACTCGGGTTTCCCACCGAGGAGGTCGAACATCTCGAGAAGGCGTGCCTGTTCCATGACGTCGGGAAGATCCGGACTCCGGACGACATCCTCCTCAAGCAGCACAGGCTATCCCACAAGGAGTTCGGGGTGATGCAGAGGCACCCGGACGACGGGGCGGATATCCTCGGGATGGCCCCTTCCCTCCACCGGTACATCCCGGTAGTGAGATACCACCACGAGTGGCATAACGGAAAAGGATACCCGGGGGGGCGGAGGGGTTCAGAGATCCCGGTTCATGCGCAGATCATCGCGCTTTCCGACGCATTCGACGCCATGACCTCGAACCGTCCCTACCGGAAGGCGTTGACGACCAGGGAGGCGCTCGAGGAGATTTCCCGGTTCCGCGGCACGCAGTTCTCCCCGGAACTGACGGATGCCTTCGTTCGCATGGTCCAGGAAATGCCCCCGATGGAGGCGGTGAGCACCAGCGCCGCAAGCTGGGGGAGAATGGCCCTTTGACAGTTCATACCTGTTTGGTAATTTCCGGACTGTCCATCGTGCTGATCGGCGGTTGCGTTGCAAGGACGGTCCCGCTGCCCCGGGAAAAGCCTCGCACATCCGTCCATCCACCCGCGTCCGTTCCGCCTCCCGCGAAAGTTCCCCCTCCTGCGCAAGTTCCGCCTCCCGCTTCCGTTCCACCTCGTGCGCAAGTCCCACCCCCTTCGGCCGTGGACAACAACTACCTTGAAGGCCTTGCCATGATGAAGCAGGGGAAATTCCAACAGGCGCTGGCGCTGTTCGCCGGCGTGTGGAAGAAAGTGCCCGGCCACCCCGGCGTGGGGCAGAACTTCCCCACCGCCGTGGAAGGGCTAAAGAAAAGTGGGGACGATACGTATCAGCAGGGTCGGTTCGAGGATGCGGGGAAACGGTGGACGGCGGTGATGAAGCTATTCTCCCACCCCGCCCTGAAAGGGAGAAGCCTCGCCTTCACGAAGGAGGACGTGAAAGGCGACATCGACAAGCTGTCGGAGTTTCTCATGGAGAAAGGTCTCTCGAAATACCGGCAGGGGGGCCTTCAGGAGGCCATCGCCACCTGGCGGCAGATCCTCGCCTACGACCCCGACCACGAAGAGGCGACAAAGTCCGTGAAAACCGCCACCACGCAACTTGAGAACCTGAAGAAAATCACCCCGCCGGCCGGAGGCAAGTAACCTGCCTCCTCGCATGCATGAAACAGCCGCCGCTCATTCGGGGAGCCGTGACTCGTGGCGGTGCTTCCCCCTCTCGCTCAGGAAATAGAGCACCGGGACGGTCATCCGCGACAAGAAAAGCGACGCCACCTCCCCCGCCATGAGCGAGATCGCCAGCCCCTGGAAGATCGGGTCGAACAGGATGACCGACGCGCCGACGATCACGGCGGCGGCGGTGAGCATCATCGGACGGAACCGGACCGCGCCTGCATCGATGACCGCCCGATCCAGGGGCATCCCCTCCTTGAGCCGAAGTTCCACGAAATCGACGAGGATGATCGAGTTGCGCACCACGATCCCCGCACCCGCGATGAAGCCGATCATCGACGTCGCCGTGAAAAAGGCCCCCATCAGGCCATGGGCAGGGATGATCCCCACCAGGGAGAAGGGGATGGCGGCCATGATCGTGATCGGCGTCTTGAACGACTGGAACCACCCCACCACGAGGATGTAGATCAGCACGAGCACCGCGGCGAAGGCCAATCCCAGGTCACGGAAGACCTCGTAGGTGATGTGCCACTCCCCATCCCACTTCATCGAGAACTTCTCCTCGGTTGCCGGCTGGCTGGCCACGTAGCGTGCCATCCGGTATCCGCCGGGCATCGTAAGTTTATCCAGGGCCTTGTTGATGGCTAGGATCGCATAGACGGGGGACTCTACCTTGCCCGCCACGTCGGCGGTCACGTATACGACGGGCATGAGGTTCTTGTGGAAGATGTTCTTCTCCGCCGTCTCTTCCTCCACGCGGACGACCTCTCCCAGGGGAATTAGATTCCCCTGGCTGCCTGCCACCTTGACCTGTTTCAGACTCTCGATTCTCGACCGGTCGGCCCGGGAAAGCCGAAGGAGGATCGGCACGTCTTCCTGTTCCCGCGGCTGGTGGAGGAGACCCACTTCCGTTCCTTCCACTGCCAGCGTAAGCGTCGCCGCCACCTGTTCCGCCGACACTCCATTAATGGCCGCCTTTTCCTGGTCGACTGCAAAACGGTATTTGGGCTGATCGTCCTCCACGTACCAGTCCACGTCCACGACTCCCTCGCTCTCCTCGAAGATCTGCCGGATTTTCCGGGCGACCTCGATCTGCCCCCGGTAATCGGGTCCGTAGACCTCCGCCACCAGAGTCTGGAGGACAGGCGGCCCGGGCGGCACCTCGGCAACCTTTACCCGGGCTCCGTGCCGGGCCGCAACTGCAGTAACCTGAGGCCTGACGCGTTTCGCGATATCATGGCTCTGTGCTTTGCGGTCCCCCTTCGGGACCAGGTTCACCTGGATATCCGCCTCGTTCGGACCCTGGCGCAGGAAATAGTGACGGACCAGACCGTTGAAGTTGTATGGGGAGGAGGTGCCCACGTACATCTGGTAATTCACGACTTCCGGGACCGAGGCTATGGCGCCTCCGATCTCCCGGGTGACCGCGGCAGTCTCCTCCAGCGTCGTACCTTCGGGCATGTCGATCACCACCTGGAACTCGCTCTTGTTGTCGAAGGGTAGCATCTTGACCTTCACGATCTTGAACGCGAAGAGGGACATCGCCCCCAGGAGGAGCAAGGCGACTGCGATCAGGAAGCCGTACCGCCAGAGGGGCCTGTGGAGAAGCCGGTCCATGGCCTCCCGGTAGAGGCGCGTGGTCCAACCTTCCTCGCCTCCGTGAGCCCCGCCCTCCCGGGAGAGAAGCCGGACGCTCGCCCAGGGGGTGACGATGAAAGCCACAAGCAGCGAGAAGACCATGGCCGCCGTCGCGCCGACCGGGATGGGGCGCATGTAGGGTCCCATGAGGCCTCGAACGAATGCCATGGGGAGGATGGCGGCGATCACCGCGAAGGTGGCGAGGATCGTGGGGTTCCCCACCTCATCCACCGCATCCACGGCGATCTGCGCGACGGATCGTCCGCGGTTTTCGGGGAGGCGGTTGTGGCGGACGATGTTCTCCACCACGACGATCGCGTCGTCCACCAATATGCCGATGGAGAAGATCAGGGCGAACAGGGTCACTCGGTTGAGCGTGTAGCCCGTGAGGAAAAACACCGCCAGGGTGAATGCCAGGGTCACCGGGATGGCGGTGGCCACGATCCCCGACTCCCGCAGGCCCAGTGTGAACCAGATGAGGACCGACACCGAGACGATGGCGATCAACATGTGGAGGAGCAGCTCATTGGACTTCTCCGCCGCCGTCTCCCCGTAGTTCCGCGTGACGGTCATTCGCACCCCGTCCGGAACGGTTCTTCCCTTGATCTCTTCGACCTTCCCGATCACCTTGTCGGCGATCACGATCGCATTGGTACCCTTGCGCTTGGCGACCGAAATCGTCACGGCAGAGACGGAGAGGGAAGCTCCGCCTGCCTCGGCCGGTCCATGGCCGAAGAAGACGTAGTCGGCGGGCTCCTCCGGTCCGTCCAGGATCTGCGCCACGTCCCGAAGGTGCACGGGACGCCCGCCCGATACCCCCACCACGACGCGCCCAACATCCTCTGCGGTGCGCAGGAAAGCGCCGGTCTCCACCAGGAACTCCCGGTTTCCCGAGGAGAAACTCCCCGCCTGGAGCTGGCGGTTGGCGGATGCCAGCATCGGCACCAATGTCGCGGGTGCGACGCCGCTAGCCGCCATCCGCCCCGGGTCCAGGATCACCCGTACCTGCCTGCGTCTTCCGCCGATAATCTTGACCTCCGATACGTCGGGAACCGTCTTGATCTGGTCGTGAACCTGAGCCGCCACCCGGCGCAGCGCATAATGGTCGTACCGGTCGCTGGAAAGCGTGATGGCCAGGATGGGAACGTCGTCGATGGACCGGGGCTTGACCAGGGGCTTGCTCGCCCCTGGGGGGATGAGGTCGAAGTTGGCGAACATCTTCTGGTTCAGGCGGACGATGCTCTTCTCCTCGTCCTCGTCCACCCGGAACCGGACAATCGCCAGGGACCGTCCCGGAGAGGAAGTGGAATAGATGTATTCGACGCCCGGGATCTCCCAGAGGAGTTGCTCCATGGGCCGGGTGACCCGCTCCTCCACCTCCTTGGCGGACGCCCCCGGCATCTGCACGAAGACGTCGATCATCGGGACGATGATCTGCGGCTCCTCCTCTCGCGGGAGAAGGAGCACGGCGCCCACGCCCAAGAAGACCGACGCCAGGATGATCAGGGGAGTCAGCCGGGAATCGACGAAGGAGGAGGCGATTCGGCCGGCGATACCACGCCCCTTTTCGCTCACTTCCGGATCTCCACGCGGGCACCGTCCGTCATTTGATCCACCGGAGATACTGCCACGCGCGCGCCCGGCTCGATTCCCGACAGGATCTCCACATCGTCTCCGTGCGGCGTCCCCGTCGTTACCATCACCAGGCGCGCCACGTTGTCCGCCGTGACGAGGTAGAGCCCGTCATACCCGCCGATGCGAAGGATCGCCCTCCGCGGAACGACCAGCATGTTCTTCTCTCCCGTCGGGAACAGGATCCGCCCGAACATCCCCGTGCGCAACGCCATCCCGCCGGGGAGGCTCACCTTGACGTTGAACGTTCGGCTCGCAGAATCCACCAGCGGAACCACCTCGGAGACCGTCCCCGGCAATTCCTTTCCCGTAAGGGTGCCCAGGAGGACATGGACCTTTGATCCGACTTTCAGGATTTCAAGGTAGGTCTCCGGCACCGGAGCCTCGATGCGGTACCGCCCGGTGTCTTCCATCACCAGAAGGGGAACCCCAGGGACCGCCATCGAGCCGGCATCGAGCTTCTTTTCGGTTATGATCCCCGCGAAGGGAGCCGTCACCCGGGTGTAGGAAAGCATCGTTCTTGCCGCCTTCGCCTGGGCCTTCGCCTGCGCGATCTTCGCGTCCCCTTGGGCCTGCCGGTCCAGCGCCCGCTCGTAGTCCTTTACCGCAACCGTCTTTTTGAACTCGACCTCTTCGAACTCCTGCCGGGTGACAACCTTCTCCTCGTAGAGCTTCCGGAAGCGCTCATACGTCTTTTCGGCGAGCGACTTTCCCGCCTCGGCCTGTGCAATCGCCCGCAGGACCTCCTCGCGTTTGGCCTCGGCCTCGGCGACCATCGCCTCCGCAGCCGAAAGCTTTGCACGGTATTCGGTATCGTCGATCGTGGCCAGGAGCGCCCCCCTCTCCACGCGACTTCCCTCCGATACGGGAAGGGAGGTGATCCTCCCCATCACCTGGGGCGCCACAACGGCGATTTTTCGCGCGCGGACCGTCCCGACCGCCTCGGCGAAGCTCTCCCGCGGACCCTCTCCCGCCGTGACGACTTCCACGTCTTTCACCACCGTGCTCTCCGCGGGAGACATCCCGTGCTGATCTTTCCCGCCGCATCCGGCCGCAACGCCTGTAATCGCGGCCAGCAGAATGATACCGGCGCTCCGCGCCGCGAAACACCGTGCCACGCGCAGGAGCCTTTCCTTGCGGCGTCGCTCGCATGTCATCGTATTTCCCTCCCCCCCTCGGTGCCTTTCGATACGGAAAGCCCCCAGGGCAAAAGCATCCCGGAGACGTACTCGAGCCCGGCCCGGGATTGCCGCAGATCATTTTCCGCCCCGACCAGGTCGGCCCGGGCGGAATGCAGCGCAGCCTGCGCATCCAGCAGGTCGATCAACCGGGAGAGCTGGTTTTCATACCTCGCCTTGATGAGCCTCGTCCCCTCCTCCGCCGCAACGACCGCGGCCCTCGCGATCTCCACGCGGCGGGCGGCCTCTTCCACGGAGAGATACGCCCGGGCCACCTGGAAGGCGGCGAAATCCTCCGCCTCCCGGTAGTGCGCTTCCGTCTTGCTTCGATCGGCAGCCGCCTTCGCGGCCGCCGCCTCGCGCCGCAGTCCGTCGAAGAGGGTCCACGAAAGCCCCACACCGACGCTCCAGGCTCTATTGTCCGGAGAGAACGGACTGTCATGCGAATCCATCTGGTAGGTGCCCATGACCCCGACGGTCGGCAGATAGCCGGCCCTCTCGAGAGTCACGTTCGCGTCCGCATTGGCAAGCCGGGTGGAGAAAGCTACCAGATCCGCTCGATGCTGGTGTACCGCGGCAATCCTCTCTTCAAGCGAACCCGCCTCCGGAAGGTCCGGAAGCGGGGCGGCGGCATCCACCGGTATCCCCCCCCGTTCTCCCATCGCAAGCCCCAGACTCCTCCGGGCGAGGGCAAGACGGTTTTCCGTGGAAACCTTCTCGCTCTGCGCACGGGCAAGCGCGACCCTCACCCGCAGGACGTCGGAGGAAAGCCCCATTCCCGACCGCTCCAACGCATCCGCGATCCGGAGGTGCTCCCGGGCGTCGGACACTTCCTGATCCGCCACACGGACGAACTCCTTCACCGTCAGGACATCGAGATACGATGTGAGGACCCGATACACCACCTCTTCCTTCTTCCGGGAGACATCGAGACCTTTCGCCTCCGCCTCGCGGCCGGCCATCCGGTATCGGAGTAAGGCCTTCGGCGCAAACAGGGGCTGGGTAAGTGTAAAGGCGGTCATGTAGTTGTTCAGCGGATCGGGATCGTTGATGTTCTCCACGGCGAAATCCTGCGCCTGGAAACGGGATTGGTTGATCTTGTTCGAGAAGGCCTGCGCCGGGACGTTGGTGCGGGAGAATCTTTCCTCGAAAGCGAGGTTCGGAAGGTAATATCCCCGGGTGACGTCGACCTCCATTCTTGCGGAGGTCCATTCGTGCCCGGCTGCCGACACGGCCGCGTTGTTTTTCAGGGCCCTCGTCACCGCCTCCGCGAAATCGACCCTCTCGGCCGCTGCAGCAACGGGAGATTGCACCGATAGGAGAAGGATTAGGAAAACGGTATACCGCCGGATAACCCCGAATGGAACACGCTCTTTTCCGTTCATTATCTTCTCCCCTTCTCTGCCGGGTTCGGCTTTTCTGCGAAGCAACGGCAGAAGGTTCAGGCTTAAATGAGGCAAGGATGATGCCATACACCACTTACGAACTCAGGGTGTAACGATTACCTTTTTTATCGGGAAGTTAACTTCAGTCGACCGGTTGACCAGACATGGGCCTGCCGGATCGCGCAACAAAATGTGCGCATAGAGAGAACATGCCGGGTATAGGTTGTTGCGGTACAAAACAATTTGTTGCAAGAGGGTTTCTAAGTGGTCCTTTCCGAAAATACGGTAACGAATCCGCGTATGGGCACCCGGTACCAGGTGCTCGCGGGGGCTTCCTCTCAGCTACGCTCGCGACCTTCGCCCGCTCGATGCCGGTTCCGCTCGCGGGAATGTTCGCTTTTCAGCGGGACACTCTCACCGGGGACATTCCTGTTTCATCTCCGGAATACGGGAGAGGAGTGTCCCCGCAAACCAGGAGTGTCCCGCCGCTTCGAGGAACCCCCGCTGCGCCCTTTGGCCCCGGGAGTTACGCACCAATACGTTGCCGTATTTAAGAAACGGAGTGCCAAGGATCGCCCGTTCCGAGAGAAATCCTTCCGATCCCTTACTTTCCGCCCACGATGGCGATCGTGTAACGGTCCGTACGCAGGACTCTCGCCGCCGCACGGTTCACCTCTTCGAGGGTCACCGCCTCGATCTTCTCCGGCTCCCGGAACGTCTCCTCGTACCCCACCCCGTAGAGCTCATTGTACATCAACTTGTCCGCGTAGGCTGAGTTGGACTGAAGACCGATCTCATAGGTGCCGACCATCCATTTTTTCGCCCGGTCAAGCTCCTCGGCCGTGACCCCGTTCGCCCGGACCTCTTCGATCTCCTTGAGCGTGTCCGTGATGGCGCCGTCCCGCTTGTCGACGCTGGTCCCCATATAGAATGCGAAGAACCCCGGATCGACCTGCTCCGAGGAGAACGATGTCACCGCGTAGGCAAGGGACTTTTTGTCCCTGAGGTTGGTAAAGAGCCTTCCTCCCTGCCCGGCCAAGGCCGACCCGAGCACATCGAGGACGTACCTCTCGGGGTCCGTAACCCGGGCCCCGGTGTACCCGATGACGAAATGCGCCTGTTCTTTCGCCCGTAGCTCCTCCCCCCGGCGGATCCCTTTCTCCTCCGGTACCGGCAAAGGCCCGAGAGGAACGAAGTCCGCCTTGCGAGACATGTTCCCGAAGGCATCCCGGACGGCCGAGAGCGCCTCCTCCGCACCGATGTCCCCGGAAATGGCGATCACCATGTTGCGCGGGTCCACCCATCGCCGGTAGAAGCTCTCCACGTCCTCCCGGGTGATCCCGGGTACCGATTCCTCCGTCCCCATCGGATTGCGGGCGTACGGATGTTCCCCGTAGTGGGTCGCAAGGAAGAGGAGAAAGACCGACTGTGTCATGGCGTCTCTCTGGAGTTTGAGCCTTCCCAAAACCTCCAGTCGCTTCTTCTCGAGCTCCTCGGCCGGAAAGGTAGGCGACCGGAGAGACTCGGCGAAAAGGCGGAAACCGGCGGCAAAATCCCTGCTCATGAAGCGGCCCCGAAGCCCGAAGGAGTTCCTCCCCGAAAAGCCGGAAAGGTCGGCCGCGAGGTTCTCCACCGCTTCCGAGATTTCCCTGGCCGTCCGGTCCTTCGTCCCTTTGGTAAGCATCTCGGCAGCGATGGCAGAGACCCCTCCCAGCCCTTGCGGCTCCCCGCGAAGGCCGCCCAGAAATCCGGCCTCGACGGCAACTACCGGAACGGCCCGGTCTTCCCGGACGATCACCCGGATCCCGTTTTCCAGGACCTCCCGCACGACGGACCCTCTCTTTCTCTCGCCTCCCCCCTCCTGCATCGCCTCCCGGTACGCCTCCGACGCGATCGTCCGGACCTCCTCTTCGGATAGGAGCCCCGCCTCGCCCCGCGGGACCACGCCCGCCACGGTCAAGTTTTCCGGCTTCAGGTATTTGCGGCCCGCCGCGAGGATGTCGTCAGCCGTCACCGCTCGGATTTTCCGGAGGTACTTCTGCTCGAAGCCCGCATCGCCCAGGGTGGTCTCGAAGAACCCGACGTGGCGCGCCAGCGACCCCTGCGACTCGAGAGAGTAGATGAAGTCGCTCTCGGTGGACGTCTTGGCCCGGGCAAGCTCCTGTCCTTCCGGTGGCGCCGCCGCCATGCGGAATGTCTGCCGCAGGATTTCCCTAAGCGCACCCCTCGCCTTGTCGGCCGCCCCCGTGCCCGACACGATCAGGATCCCCGGGTTCTTCGGCGTATAGGCATAGGCGCTTACCGAGTCGACCAGCCCCCGGGCATCCTTCACCTCGCGGTAGAGGCGGGAGGTCTGCCCGCTCCCCAGGATCATGGACAGGAGATCCCAGGAGAAGACGTCCTCATCCTGCATCGAGGGACCGTGGAACCCGATATCGAGGTACGCGCGCTTCGCGTCGCGCTCCTGGATGATTACCCGGGTTTCCTCCTGCGGCGGTTCGGCCGGCGCTCCGGCGGGCGGGGCTTCATGGGTCGCAAGCGGGAGGAACGTCTTCTCGATCAGGAGACGCGCCGATCCCGGGTCCACGTCGCCCGCGATCACGAGCACCATGTTCCCGGGGTAATAGTATTTGGAAAAGTACGCCACAAGGTCTTCCCGGGTGACCTTCCGGATGGTGTTGTCGAACCCGATCACGGGGCGCCCGTAGGAGTGGACGCGGTACGCCGCCCGGAACATCGCTTTCCCGTTCACCCTCCCCGGGTTGTCCTCGTTCATCCTGAGCTCCTCGAGGACCACCTCCTTTTCGCGTGCCAGTTCGTCCGCGTCGAACACCGAGTTCCCAAGGGTGTCGGCCAGGATGTCCAGGGCATTCTCCAGGAACCTGCCCGAGATCGTGATGTGGTAGACCGTCTGGTCGAAACTCGTGTAGGCGTTGATCTCGCCGCCCAGTGCCTCCACTTCGCGTGCGATCTGGCCCGGGCCCCGCCTCTTCGTTCCCTTGAAGGCCATGTGCTCCAGGATATGGGACATCCCCGCGCGCTCTTCGGGCTCGGTCGTGCTTCCCGCCTTGACCCAGGCCTGCACGGCGACGACCGGGGAGGAGTGGTTCTCCCGGATGACGACGGTGAGTCCGTTCCCCAGCGTGAATTTCTCGATCAATTTCGCCTCCCCCGGCGCTGTTTTCCCATCCATGGCCGCCCGAGACGGGATCGCTCCCGATGCGGCGATCGCAAACCATGCAAACAGAACCGCAAGAATCGTCCTGTGCCCCCTGCCCGTCACCGGTCATCTCCTTCCTTGCGATTTTCCTCCGAGGCTTCCCTGATACACAGATGACCGTCGCCCGGAATGGGTTCCCCTTTGGGCAGGATCCTCGTTAGGAAAATCGGGGTCCCGGCAGCCTTCCGGTTGTCCGTCGGGCGGTTTCCGACTATCCTATGCAAAAAAACGCCCCTGGCGGGGAAAAAAAGGAGACGCTCTATGGTACGGAAACCGACGGTTCTCTCGAGGCGGACCCGTCCCGCAGGGGGAGCGAGAAAAAAAGTCGAGCAGACCCCGGACCAGTTAAGCGCCTTGGCCATGGGAGGAGACGAATCGGCGTTCCTTTCCCTGGTACGGTTTCACTCCACCTTCAATCCTGTCCCCTTGACCCCCGAATTGCTCCTTGTCTCCGGACTCGACGATGGCACGAGGACAAGACTTTCCGGCCGGCTCAAGCGGAAGGAAGACAAGCTCCTGCGCCCCTTCCCGTCCATCGATATGGTGTTCTGGGGCGAGGATTGGGTTCAGAAGACCCTGGACCGGTTCATGTGGAGAAAGCAGGGCGGGAAAAAGGTTCCGAACGAGGCCTTTCTGAAAAGATTGTGGCAGGCGTCCAGCGAGGGGGCGATGCTTCAGCTGAGGATCTACCGGAAGGCGTCCGTGACCCCGTCCGCGTGGATCCGGGTGAAGTACCCCCACTTCGCCAATCTCGGCCTCTCGGACGCCCAGATGCTCAAGATCGCCCGGGCGGAAGGGTGCAGGTTCGGGGAGCGGGAGTTCCTCACGGCCGTCCGCCGCTTCACCCGGCGAGCCCCTCTGGCCGGCCGCCGCCGAACAGCTCCTCCACGCTGATCATGAACGGCCGCAGGCTCTTGGGCTTTTGCGGCTCCAGGTCGGTGGGGGAAGCGGGGCGCAGGCCCGACCGGTGCGGGTGATCCTCCATGACCTTCAGGTGCCTCCGGATCAAAAGCTCGATCCCCGGGAGAAAGGGTCTCTCCCCCACATCGCAGAAAGACAAGGCGATCCCCGTCGCGCCCGCCCGCCCCGTGCGACCGGTGCGATGGATGTACGAATCCGGCTCGTTGGGCAGATCGTAATTCAGCACGTGGGACAGCCCCACGATGTCCAGCCCCCGGGCGGCAATGTCGGTCGCCACGAGGATTCTCGCCTTTCCGCGCCGGAACTTTTCCAGCGCGCGCTCCCTCGCAGCCTGCGTCTTGTCCCCGTGGATCGCCTCCGCGGGGATGCGGGCCAGGGCCAAGTGCCTTGCGACCCGGTCGGCCCCGTGCCGCGTCCGCGTAAACACCAGGACGTTCCGAAGCGCCGGGTCGGCCAGGAGGTGTTTGAGCAGTGCCGGCTTGTCCTGTTTCTCCACGAAGTACACGAAGTGCTCGACGGCCTCCGGCGCGGTCTCCTGCGGCGTGGCCGAAACCCGGACAGGGTCTCGCAGGATCGTTTTCGAAAGTCTCAGGATGTCCCCGGGGATGGTGGCGGAGAAAAAGAGGGACTGCCGGCGGGACGGCAGTTTGTCGACCAGCCGGCGTATGTCGTGGATGAAGCCCATGTCGAGCATCCGGTCGGCCTCGTCCAGGACGAAGACCTCGATCGCTCCCAGTTTTACCAGGCCCTGCGACATCAGGTCGAGAAGCCGGCCGGGGGTGGCCACGAGGATGTCCACGCCTCCCCGCAGCGCCCGCTCCTGCGGAACCTGGCTCACCCCGCCGTATACGACGGCCTGCCTGAGGCCGGTGTACTTCCCGTATTCGCGGAAGCTCTCGCTTACCTGGGAGGCCAGCTCCCGCGTGGGCGTGAGCACCAGCGCGCGAACGGGACAGGGGCTTCGCCCCTTCCCCTTTCGGCCGGAAGAGGGACGTTCTTGCGCGCGCCCTGTCTGGCCTAGCTTCTGCAGGATGGGAAGCGCGAAGGCCGCGGTCTTCCCGGTCCCGGTCTGGGCACACCCCAGCAGATCCCTTCCCGCCAGCACGTGGGGGATCGCCTTCTCCTGGATCGGGGTGGGCTCCGTGTATTTCCTCGCCGCAACGGCGCGCAGCAGTTCCGGCGAAAAACCGAATTCCGAAAACGTCATGTAATTCCTCCAGAGAAAATCATCTGTCCGGGCGCCACATCCCATGGCGCCAACCGGCTCTTTGCCATGCCGAATCTTACGGGAAATGCGGCGTCCGGCCGTCAAGGTGGGACAAAACCCCTTCTGCGGAAGGACCGCTTCAGGACCATTTCCGGCGTGTGATCCAACAAAACCTATTTAATTTATCATATGGTCCGACAAATCGCAAGGAACCCAGTATTTCTTCCCTGGGATGGCAGCCGGGTTCGCCGTCCCGGTTCTTCCCCGTGAGCCATCCGGATCTCTCGGTATTTGCCTCTCACGGTCAGGGATGGTTCGCGGGCTTGCCCTGTCCGGCGGACTCCCCTCCCGCATCCTCCTTGATCGACAAAAGCTCGACGTCGAAGATGAGGGTCGCGTTCGGTCCGATAGGTCCGGTGCCCCGCTCCCCGTAGGCGAGCTCGGGAGGCACGAAAAGCTGCCACTTGCCCCCGACCTTCATGAGTTGGAGCGCCTCGATCCATCCGCGGATCACGCCCTTCACCGGGAATACCGCCGCCTGGCCCCGCTTGTAGGAACTGTCGAATTCGGTCCCGTCGATCAGGGTCCCGCGGTAGTTGGTCTCCACCGTGTCCGTTTCCTTCGGAGAGGGGCCGTCGCCGGACTTTACCACCTTGTACTGCAGTCCGCTCGGAAGAGTCACTACGCCTTCCTTCTTCCTGTTCTCGGCCAGGTAGGCCTCCCCCTCCTTCTTGTTCTTCTCCGCGGCCTGTTCCTTGCGCTCCTTTGCCTTCTCCACCAATTCCTTCTGGAGCGCGGTCAGCGTCTCGCGTGCCTCCTCGCCGGTGAGCAGGGTCTTTCCGCCGGACATGGCGTCTTTCACCCCCCTTAGGAGAAGGTCGGGGTCGATCTCGATCGACTGCCTCTTCAGGTTGTTCCCGATGTCCATCCCGATGCTGTAGCTTACCTTTTCTTTCTGGTCCGTAAGCTTCGGCGCGTCTGCCGCGCCAACGCTACCGGCCAGAAACAGTGCGGCCACCGCCGCCACCCAACGGAGTCTCATCGATGCTACTTTCCCGTTTGCCCGAGATATGGTATCCCCCGGCCCGCTTCGCACCAGGGCGAGGAAGGCTTGAGCGACCGTATCAGTATATGTCATGACGGACGAAGGGGGCCATTATAATCCTGGGAAGTGTCGCGGATACCGGCAATCGGAAGCGGACGGAGGCGTTCCCGCGAGGCGGAGCAAGGAGGCCGTTTACCTCTCCTCGTCGTTTTCCCGCATTCGATCCTCCGGGGACAGACAGGTCCTTTCGAGGAAGTCGACGATCGCCACGGCATCGTTTATGTCCAGTACCGGGACGTCCAGATCGAGCGGTTCGTCGCTCGCAACGGCGAGAAGTTCGGGGTCGTTTCGCGTCCCGCGACAGAGGAGGTGAGGGCTTCGTTCTCCCCGGTGGACCTCGATCTTCGGAAGAGGGCTGTTGCGGAACCCTTCCGTCAGGACGATGTCCACGTCCGGGAAGCAGGTCTCGACGACCTCCTCGACCGGGGGGGGCGAGGTATGTTTTTTCACCATTGCCGTTTTTTCGGGAGAGGTGATCACCATGGTGTCGGCACCGGCGGCGGTCAGCCGGTAGCTGTCCTTGCCCGGATGATCGATGTCGAACCGGTGGGCGTCATGCTTTATGACACCGACCCGGTAATCGCGCCTCTTCAGCTCCGCGATCACCTTCTCCAGAAGGGTCGTCTTTCCCGTTCCCGATTTCGCAATAAAGGAGACCGCCCGGATGCCCATCGTCCCTCCTGTCTATCCGCCCGCCGAATGTGCCCTGTCCGTTTTCCCGGTTCTTCAGTCTTCTTCGTCCATGCTCGCCGCGATGCCCGATTCCAGGGTGGGATAGAGGAGCACCACGCCGAGTTCCGTGAGCATCTTCCGGTTGTCCACCCGTTTCGATTCGGAGAGGAAGGAGAGCATCCCCTCGCTCATCATCCTCCTCGCTTCATCCATCGTCACCACGGGCGGACGGGGAACGCCGAGTTGGTCGGCAACCGCGTAATAATACCGGGTGATGGTGCCGGGCAACCCGTCGCTCACGTTGTAGACAGCGCCGGCCCCGCCCCGTTTCGCGGCCGCAACGCAGACCCGGGCAAGATCCTCGGAGTGGATCCGGTTGCTGAAGGGAGATTCGTTTTCGGCAACCACCGGGGCCCCCTCGCGAACCTTTCCGTAGGGGAGCCGGCCCGGCCCGTAGATTCCCACGACGCGCAGGATGACCGCCGGGACGTTCTTCACCCGCCCCCACACGAGGAGGGTGTTTTCGGCGTCAAGGCGCCGCTTGCCGCGCGCCGTCCCGGGCACCGGTGGGGTCTCCTCCGTCGCCCACCCTCCCCGGAGGTCTCCGTACACCGCCGTGGTGCTCATGTAAACGATTTTTTCCGGCTCCTCCCCGGGCGGGATACGATCCACGAACGCCAGCATCCTGGGATCCGTATCGCCCCGGTTCGGCGGCGGGGCAAGGTAGTACACCAGGGCGTTCTTCGTCGGAAGACCGGCAAATGTCGCAGGGTCGTCGAGGTCTCCCACCATCGGGGTGATGCCCAGGTCTCCGAGGCGCCTTGCGCTCTCCGGCGAGCGGACAAGGGCGAACACCGGGACGCCGTCCTCCCCCCACAACCGCGCCACCCGGATGCCGATGTCTCCGCACCCGACGAAGAAAACCCGATTCACAGCGTCCCTCCGAATCCTTTTTTCGCTCCCACCCATCCGCTTGTTACCGTTTCATTCCCCGCGGGACCGCCCCGAAGAGAACCCCGGTGCGCAGGACCGGTTTTCCGTCCAGATACAGTTCCCCTTCCTTGCGCAGGTCCTTGATCATGTCCCAGTGGACGGCAGAGCGGTTCCTGCCCCCCGACTCGGCGTAGGAGCGCCCGACGGCCAGGTGGATCGTTCCCCCCATCTTCTCGTCCAGGAGAATGTCGCGGGTGAACTCGGTCACCCCCGCGTTCGCCCCGATTCCGAACTCCCCAAGCCGGCAGGCCCCAGGGTCGGCGGCAAGCATCTCCCGGAGATACGCCTCGTTTTTCTCCGCCGTGGCTTCCACGACCTTTCCCCCCCGGAACGTAAGACGGATCCCCGACACCTCGCGCCCCCCGGCGATCGCGGGGAAATCGAACCATACCTTCCCCTCCGTCGACGTCTCCACGGGAGCGGTGAAGATCTCCCCGTCGGGAATGTTGTGCTCCCCCGCGCACGGGATCGCCTTCCGCCCCTTGATGGAGAAGGTAAGGTCGGTCTCCTTCCCCACGATGCGGACCGTACGGCTTTTCTCCAGGATCCCTTTCGCCCGCCGAAGCATCTTCGCCATCTCGCCCCAGTCCTGCAGGACGGCCCGGTAGTAGAGCCGCTCGTACTCCGGGAGGGACCGATCGCACTCCTGGGCGAGCGCGTCGGTGGGATAGTTGGTGAGCACCCACCGGACCCGGCGCAGGAGAATCTCGGAGATCGGCTGGAGCACCTTCCGCCTGTCCGCCATCCTCTTCGGCGGGATGTGGCTCATTTGCCGGGTATTGCCCGGCGCCAGGAGGATGATGTCCGCGTCGATCTTTTTCGCCTCGTAGACCTTGGTCGGCGGGAGATGTCGGATCTGGTCCCCGGATGCCTCCTCGAAGAAGATCCGCTGCGCATCCTCCAACCCAACCGTCAGGAGCGGGTGCGCCCCGGCGCGGAGCACCTCTTTGTAGACTGCCAGCGCAAGCGGCTTCCCCAGTTCCCCGCTGGAGATGCGAACGGTCTCGCCACGCTTCGCCTTCACCGAGTGCCGGACGAGGATTTCCGCCAGTCGGCCTACCTGCTTTTCAGAGCCCATGGATCTCCTTGTCCGCCGGATACTCTACCGTGAAGGAGAGCCCCAGCACCTTTTTCTCACCCTTCGCAAGCGATACCTCCCACTTGACTTCCCCCTGCTCCTCCTGCTTCCCGCCTCCCGTGATCTCCACGTCCTTCACCACGATGTCCTTATGCCGGGGGAAAGGAACCCGGTCCAGGACGGTGAGAGGCACCGTCTCGTTCCGGAAGTTCTGCGCCGTGATCTCGTACCGGAACCTGACCCTTTTCACCTTGGCGAAGACCCCGCCGTCCTCCCGTTTCCGCAGCAGTTCTTTCCGTTTGACCAAAACGCCCGGGTCCTTTCCGAAGTCGATCTTGAACTCCTCCCCTTCCGGGATGTCCGGAAGCCTGCCCCTGCCCGCATAGGCGTCTTCCAGGAAGAGCCCGGCCGGCGCGGCGAAGATCGGGAGACCGCTCTCGTTCTTTCCGTCCGCGGCGAGAAACGCCCCCTCGGTCACACGGGGTATGGAGCGCCACGCCACCTTCGTCGTCTGCTGCTGGCGGGAAAGGGGAAACATCTTCTTCTCCCCGTCGCCGGGAAGGGAATGGCGCCCCTCCAGGGTCACCTCGAACGATGCATACCTTTTCTGCGGCGGAGGAGCCCCCGCTGCGCGTTCTGCTGCCTTTTCTTCCACCGCTTCGTCCATCGCGGCAATTTCGCTCTTCGCGCGAAACGCCTTCATCGGGCGGGCCATCGGGGGTTTGGGGAAATCGATGTTCCAGGGGGGAAGGGGAGGCAATTGCGCCATCCGACCGGGTTGCGTGGTCGAAAAAGTGAGGACCGCATCCTTCCAGTCCTCTCCCGTGCGCTGCCAGGTCTCCCCGACGAGTTCGAAGGCGAGGGAACCCTTAGCCGGGCGCAGCCTGACGTTGTATCGGGGAGCAAATCCCGCTGCCGGAACCAGGTAGGTGACGGCGATGCGGCACTTCGCGGGGCGTTCCAGGTCGATCCGGACCACCTTCTCCTGCTTCGCGCGGGGAGCCCGGATCTTGTCCAGTTCTTTTTTTGTGGCCTGAATGCTCTTTTCGAATTCCCGTATCATCTTCTCCCGATCGAAGACCATGCCATCGATCGCCTGTTCCCGGTCGCGGAACAGCGAAAGCGCTCCCTCGACTTCGGCGGCGGTCAGTCGCGGATGTTGCGCGATCTCCTGCTTCTTCTCCTCTCCCCCGACGGAGTAGATCGAAAGGACCCCTCGCTCCAGGAGATTCTTTTCCCTCTTGAACGCCTGGATCGCCGCTTCCGCCCACCGCTTTTCCCCTGTGAGGTCCTCGATGCGCTTCTCCAGCTCCTTTACGCGCTTGTCGACCGGCTCGGTCCGGAAAAGATTCTCGATGGACACCCCCGCGATGCGCGCGTCGCCCTTTTCGACCTTCGCGGACAGGGTATCCGGCTGAAGATTGGGGGTCAGGCCGGAAAGTACGACGGTGCCTTCCGGCTTGCCCACCTCCGCAACGCGGGTAACCTCGGCCATGCCGGGGTAGAGCACCACCCTTTCAACGCGAGATGGATATTCGGCGGGAAAGACGGGCCGGGGGAGGAAGGTTGCCAACAGGACGATCGCCAACGTAGCGGAATTCAGGTTTCGCCGCATCTCCCACCTCGCATCGCCAGGATATCGACCGCCGCGCCGCGTCGGCCATCGGGGCGTCAAGCCCCTGCCAATAGGGAACCTCCGGCAGGGGAAAAGGTTCCCGCCGCGTTCGGGAGGGAGGTCACTTCCCGCCTTTTACCGCCTCGATCGCCTCCCTCTTCCGTTTCGCCTCCTCGACTTTTTCCAGGGCGCGCTTCAGCATCTTCTCGTCCGCCGACGCCCGGTGGAAAGCGTAGCAGGTGTCGGCCAGGACCGGCATATGCAGACTCATCTGGCGATGCTCCTCCAGGTCCAGAGAGAGCACCCCGTCCCAACTCTGGTCCACGATCCGGTAGGAGCCGACGAAGATCGCCCGGAAGGTCGACTCGATCATCTCGTAGACGTGGGTACACCCGGCGTTTCGGGGGATCCGCTCCTTCACCTTCTTCAAGCCCCCCCGCGTGAGGACGGAGATGCCCTGGAGTGTCGCAAGCAGGGAAAGCGGCTTTTCCTCGCAGCACGGGTAAGGGATCCGGTCCATCTTCCCCGCGATCTCCTCGATGGCATACGAGTCGTTCAGAAGGATTGCAAGGTTCATGTCGTGGTAGTCGTCGTGCATTCGGGTGAGGGCCAGGATCTTCCCGTCCTCCAGCTTGTACATCTCGCACTTGACGATCCGCCCGAAGACCTGCTTGTGGTGCTTGGCCAGCTCCTTGATCGCCTCGTAGTCCATCTCCTTTTACTCCCCATCCGCGGATTTGCACAGGTTCCTGAGCACGGCCAGATTTCGTATGTCCTTTTCGAACTCGTCCTCGCCATCCTTGGGCGTCTCCAGCAACATCGGCAGCTTCCGGAAAACGGGGTGCGTCACGATCCGCCGGAATCCGGGAAGCCCGATCCGTCCCTCCCCGATATGGAAATGGCGGTCGACCCGGCTCCCGAGAACCGTCTTCGAGTCGTTCAGATGCCACATCCGGACAAGCGGGAAGATCCCGTGACGGGAGAGCTCCTCGAGCAGGCTCTTCCACCCTTCGTCGCCCGATATATCATACCCCGCCTCGAAAAGATGCGCGCTGTCCAAGCACACCGCCACGTCGGGCGGCGCCCCGGAGGCGTCGATCAGGCGCCGAAGCTGCGGAATCGTACTGCCGATCGAGTTTCCCTGGCCCGCCGTGTTCTCCAGGAGGAGCGTGACCCCGCGGGGAAACCTGCCGAAGGTTCTAAGAGCCGAGGTGAGGCGCTTCTCACCCGTCTCCTTTGGGTCCTCCCCGGACGAACCGGGGTGCATGACGAGATACGGAACGCCGAGCATCGCCGCCCGCTGTGCCTCGTCCTCCAACGCATAGAGGGAGCGGGTCCTTACGGCTTCCCTGGCGGATGCCAGGTTGATCAGGTAGGCGCAGTGGATGGCGACCGTGGGGACGCCTACGCGGGCGCTCTCCTCGCGAAAGGTGATTGCCTCCTCTTCCTCGAGGGCCTTCCCCATCCAGCGGGTGTTCTGCTTGGAGAAGATCTGTATCACGTCCGCCCCGATCCTTTTCCCCCTGCCCGGGGCGGTGACAAGACCCCCTGCCACCGAAACGTGCGCGCCGAGGCGGGGAGACTCCTTCGTCTTCGGTAGAGCGGCTACTTTCTTTCGAACCGGTGGCACTGGCGACAGTTCTTCTTCCGGAGCGGGTGCTCCTTGGTCATCGGAAACTCTTTCCCCTCGTCGTGGCAGGAGAAGCACTCCGCATCGGAGGCCGCCGAGAGGTGAGGCGGCGTTTGGGTGAGGAACCGCTGGCGACCGGTCATAGAGAGAATGACGAGAAACCCGATGATCACGACCGCCATGAGGAGGAAATGGATGTCCTTGGTCTTCATCGGTCGCTCCTTCGGGAAGCTCTCGCGCAAGAAATACGCAAGAAACGATTGTAGGGTGACCCATGGGGAAATTGCACCTGTTTTTCGATTGATAATTTCATAATTTTGTTTTAAAATTGGCGTAACTTTGAACAAACAGCGGGGGTGCCATGAAAACCATCACCGTTTACCGCGTGGATTACGTAAGGAAGATGAAGGTTCCCATCGGCTCGGTCATGGAGCGTCGCGGGAAGGAAAGGGGCGACAATATCATCGGGCTCTTGCGCATGGCGAGAAAAACCTTCTCCTCCTCCCCGGAGGAGGCGTTCCACATCGCCATCGACGCCTCGGCCGCAAGGGTCTCCTGACCCGGCTCCCTCTTCCGGCCATCAGCCGATAACGATCTGCCCCCTTGCCGGGGAGGAGTGTTTTCCGCCGGGGATTATCCGGAAGAGAAACCCGTGCGGGAAGATACACCCCTTCCCGGGGAACGGAATTCCTTTCCGAACGATGCTCTTCTTACGGTTTGGTCACCCCCCGGCTTTCGTTTTGCTCTTGCTCGTTTCCCCTTCCTGTGGGAGATTCGCTATTTTCCGGTATTCGTCACGGATGTACTCCCGGAATTTCCGCGAGACGGTTTTGCCGTCTGCTTCCTCCCCTTTTCCCCCCTCTTCCGAGGGACGCAGGAGGTCGTAGTACCTGACGCCGGCAGCGGTGGCGTAGGACCTCGAGGGGACGAGCACCGTGATGCCCTCCCCCTTCTTCGACCGCCAGACCGAACATCCTACCAGCTTGAGTCCGGAAAGGATCCCTTCCTCGAAGTGGATCTCCACATCCGCCAGTTTCGATTCCGGCGCAGCGCCGTGATTCAACACGTAATGCACCCGCATGACCCGTCCTCCTTTTTGGAGTATTTGGCCATGCATGGGGCAAACCTTGTGCCGCAGGCCACAAGATTCGAGGAGCTGCCTCACCTGTCCCGATATCCTCTCGTCATCCGAACAGATCCGAGCAGATTGCAGCCACTCGGAGAGTATAGGGGGGGTATCCGCGGAAACTGATGGGGTTCACTCCAAATTGCCATCGGTTATTCGAGGAAAGCCTCCCGGATATCCGTCCTGCTCCTTTTCACACCCGAAAAGCCTCCCCTCGTTGTCGTACGCCCCGTCGATCGCACGGCCCGAGGGAAGGGTCGTGCGGACCCCAATCCCGGTCAAAGTTGTAGGCGGTAGCGTCGGCAGGGTTGCCGGGATGGATGCAGGAGTTGTCCAGATTGACCTTTGGGAGCTTGGTCGATCCAGGAAGGGCTACACCATCAGGTTGTAGGGATCGACGTCGGCCTCCATCCGGACCCCGGCCTTCTTCGCGACGTCGCGCATGGGGCGAAGGAGTTCCGGGAAGAAATCGCCCACCGGGAACCGCGGGGGGATCTTCAGGAGGATCTGGTAGCGGTATTTCTTCTTGACGAGCCCGATAGGCGACGGGGCGGGGCCCAGCAGACCGATCCCTGCCTCCGACAGCGGGCGGGACAGAGCGTCCGCCACCTCCTCGGCCGCCGCCTGAACCCGGTCGAGCTTCGACCCCCAGAATCGCAACAGGAGCATCCGCCCGAACGGCGGGTAGCCGAGCGACTCCCGCTCGGCCAGCTCCTTTTCCATGAAGCCGTGAAAGTCGTGCTCGGCCGCTTTCCGGATGCAGACATGGTCCGGCGAGAGGGTCTGGATGATCACGGTTCCCGGCCGGTCCCCCCGGCCCGCGCGCCCCGACACCTGGGTCAGGATCTGGAAGGTACGCTCCGCCGACCGGAAATCCGGGAAGGAGAGCGACAGGTCGGCAAGCAGGACGCCCACGAACGTCACCTCGGGGAAGTCGTGCCCCTTGGCGATGATCTGCGTGCCCACGAGGATGTCCACTTCCCCGCTGTGCATCCGGGAGAGCACCTCCTCGTAGGATCCCCTCTTCCTGCCGAGGTCGGAGTCGAGTCGCGCGACCCGGGCCTCCTTCCACCTCTTGGCGGCCCAGGCGACAAGGCGCTCCGTGCCGATCCCGACCTGCGCCACCTTGTGACCGCCGCATGAGCCGCAACTCTCCGGCGGGGTCTCTTTCGCGCTGCAGTAGTGGCACAGAAGCACCCCGTCCTGCTTGTGGAAGGTGAGCGACACCTGGCAGTTCCGGCACTGGATGGTCGTCCCGCAGTCCAGGCAGGTAAGCGAAGGCGCATACCCGCGCCGGTTCAAGAACAGCATCGCCTTCTCCCCGCGGGAGAGCGTCTCTTCGACCGCGTCTTCCAGCTCGGGGGAAAAGTACCGGTCCGCTCCCCGGCGCGCCGACTGCCCTTTTAGGTCCACGACGGAGATGTCGGGGAGATTCCGCGCCCCGATCCGCTCCGGCAGGGTCAACAGCGTCGCCTCCCCCGTCCGGGCGAGATGGATGGACTCCGCGGACGGGGTGGCGGAGCCCAACAGGACGACGGCTCCCTCCCTCTTCGCGCGCATCACGGCCAAGTCCCGCGCCTGGTAGCGGA
>JBFFGP010000003.1:0-19199 GCA_041557435.1 Candidatus Deferrimicrobiaceae bacterium
CTCCCTCTTCGCGCGCATCACGGCCAAGTCCCGCGCCTGGTAGCGGATCCCCTCTTCCTGCTTGTAGGCCGAGTCGTGCTCCTCATCAACGATGAACACTCCCGGAGACGAAAAGGGGGAGAACACGGCGGAGCGCGCTCCGAGGGAGAGGAAGACCTCGCCCGCCCGGACCCTTCGCCACTGATGCGCGCGCTCGGCCCGGGAGAGACCGCTGTGGAGGACCGCCGCTCCCTCCCCGAACCGGGACCGGATCCTGCCTAAAAGCTGCGGGGTGAGCGCGATTTCGGGCACCAGGTACACCGCCTGTCTCCCGGTGAGCCGGGCCTGCTGGATCGCCCTCAGGTACACCTCGGTCTTCCCCGACCCGGTGATCCCGTGAAGGACGAAGGCGGCGAACCCGCCGGACGCGATAGCGACGCCGGTCTTCGCGAGAGCCTCCTCTTGGTGGGGGGTGGGGACGATCGCGCCGGAGGCATCCGTGAGATGAGGGGAGGAAAGGGTCGGGGCCTTCTCCCGCACCGAGGCGACGAGGATCCCTTTCGCGGCAAGTCTGCGTGCGACATCCACACCTCCGTGAATAAGCGCCGACAACTCCGGAGCGGAGATTTCCCCCGCCTCGAGAACGGCAGCGTAGACCCTTCGCTGCTTGGGCGTCAACGCCGCGTCCGGAGATCCACCGCCGGCCCGGTAGACCGTCTCGGTCCTCGGGGACGCCGGTGCTTCCCGCCGCGGAAGTCCGCCGGGGAGGGCTGCCCGCAGCATCTCGCCCATGGGAGCAAGGCACTCGCGCGCAGCGGCGGACAGGAACGCGAGGTGGGAGGGGGAGACGTACGGATCATCGTCCAGAAACGCGAGAACCTCGCGGGCCTCGCGTCCTCCCAGGGATGCGCCGTCCGTAAGCGCCGTGATCAACCCGGTGACCTTTCGGCGCCCGAACGGGACCAACACGCGGACCCCGACCCGGGCGCGCGTCTCCTGTTCCGAAGGAACGCGATAGGTGAACGGATGATCGATCGGAAGCGGCACCGCCACTTCCACGAACATCGGGGATGCGACAGACGGATTCATCACCACCAAGATTCTACCGTATGCGGTCGGCGGGAAGGCATGCGGCGGAGCGTATGAAAGAAATATATTCCCTGCGAGGAAAATCCCAAACAATTCTTGTGTCATTACCGATAAGAAAAGAAGAAGGACGGCTTGCCTTACGAAGCCGGAAAAAACAAAGCCCGCCTTCGCGAACGTTTCGGCGGGCACCGTCTTTCGCCGGGAAGGCGAAAAATGGTGGAGGAGAAGGGGATTGAACCCTCGACCCCCACGTTGCGAACGTGGTGCTCTCCCAACTGAGCTACTCCCCCACCTTGCGGATCATTATTGTCCCCGATTCGATCCGCACTGTCAAAAATATTTCGCGTTTCGCGAAACGAAGAGGAGGGAAACGCCGCGTGCGCGGAAAAGCGACGGAGCGCAAAACCGCACAGAATACGGATTTCCGGGTATAGAAAACCGATCCCAAGCGGATAGCGAAATACATTGGTCGAGGAAATATCATTGATAATTCAAGCAGGTTTCTGTTGACACGGAGAATACATTTTCTTACTATTTGGGGTAGTATTTTTAAACGGAGGGTTTAATAAATAGTGCCATGATAGATATCGGGGCGAGGATCAAGCATCTCCGTCAGATCAACGGCCTCTCCCAGGCCGATCTCGCCGAGCGCGCGGGCCTCACCAAGGGGACGATCTCCCAGATCGAACGGAACTTCACCTCTCCGGCGGTCGCAAACCTTCTCGAGATCCTTTCGGCGCTCAGCGAAACGCCTTACTCCTTCTTCGCCGAGGACGACGAGGAGAAGATCCTCTTTCGCAAGAGCGATGCCCTTCCCTCCGACGTCACGGGATACCAGTCCTTCGATACCCTTCTTCCCAAGAGCCGGTACCGGACTATCGTCGCCTATCGCGCGGTGATCCGTTCGGGAAGGGAGGCGCTTCCCGAGCCTGCGCACGAGGGAGAAAACTACGTGTTCATCTTGTCCGGAAGGCTGGGGCTGCGCATGGGAGAGGTGACCTACCTCGCACGGAAGGGCGAAAGCCTGTACTTCCGCGCGGAGCAGGAATACGCATTCTCGAACAAGGGGAAGCGCCCCGTCGACTTCCTCTGGGTAAAAGCGAGCGGGCGGTGATCCCTCCATGATCCCGGGCAACCCGTCGCAGAAACAGAAAAAGACAAGGAGGACTATGGCGACGAATCCGGGAGACGATTCGGTACCGTTGCGAAGCACATCCGGCCACACCAACCCCGTCGGGCTTCCGTGGCCCCGAGTGACGAGGGAGGAGTGGAACGACTATCGGTGGCAACTCGCCCATCGCATCACCTCCATCGGGGATCTGTCCGGGCTCCGGTACTTCCCCCGCGAGGAGGCGGCGCTTTTGGATCGGGTGACCGCCGCCTACCGGCTGTCGATCACCCCCTATTACCTGTCGCTCATCCGGCTCGACGACCCGGAGGACCCGATCGCGCGCCAGGCGATCCCTTCCCCGGACGAGTATTACGGGATGGAGGTGGGGGAGGACGACCCGCTCGAAGAAGAGAAGGACATGCCGGTCCCCGGGCTCACCCACCGCTACCCGGACCGTTGCCTTCTCGTGGTGACGAACTTCTGCTCCATGTACTGCCGCCATTGCACCCGGAAGAGGATCTGGCCCCTCGGGGAAGCCGCGAAAACGGATTTCGAGCTGAACAAGATGTTCGGCTACATCCGGCGGCACGAGGAGATCCGGGACGTCATCATATCGGGGGGCGACCCGCTCACGCTTCCCACGTCTCGCATCGAGTTCATTCTCAAAGGACTGCGCAAGATCCCGCACGTCGAGATCATACGGATCGGAACGCGCGTGCCGGTGGTCCTCCCGATGCGAATCGACGACGAGCTGTGCGCCGTCCTGGAAAAGTACGGTCCGATCTGGGTGAACACCCAGTTCAACCACCCCCGGGAGGTGACCGCCGAGGCGCAACGGGCGTGCGAGCGCCTCCTCCGCTCCGGCATCCCCGTGAACAACCAGTCGGTGCTCCTGAAGGGCATCAACGACCATCCCGAGATCATCCGGACACTCAACACGCAGCTGCTCAAGGCGAAAGTCCGTCCCTACTACCTGTTCCAGTGCGACATGGTGCGCGGGCTGGAGCATTTCCGGACCCGCCTGTCCAAGGGGATCGAGATCATGGAGGCGCTCCGGGGACACACCTCGGGGCTCGCCATCCCGTCCTTCGTGGTCGACGTCCCAAGCGGAGGAGGGAAAATCCCTCTCATGCCCAACTACATCATCTCCATGGGGGAACAGCGGACGATCCTGCGAAACTACGAAGGGATCCTCGTGAGCTACGAGGAGCCGCAGGACGACGGGCGCCCCTCCGCCCAGCCGGACGAGGACGTCCCGTCCTTGCGGCCGGACGTCTACCGGCTCATGACGGGTGAGATCAAGGCGCTGATCCCCGCGGGAAACGAGCGGATGGCCAAGAGAAAGAGACGGTGCGAATCGGGCTCGCCTACAACGTAAAACCGGCAGCCCATCCCCCCCACCTGCCGGAGGACGCCTTCGAGGAGTTCGACTCCGAGGCGACCGTCGGGCATCTGTTCGATGCGCTCGTTTCCCTGGGACACGAGGTCGTCCGCCTGGGCGCCGGTCCCGGGATCATCGACGCCCTCCGGGACAATCGCCCGGACCTCGTCTTCAACATCGCCGAAGGAGAAGGGGGACGGTGCCGGGAGGCCCACGTCCCGGCCCTCCTCGAGATGCTCGGCATCCCGTACCTCGGGTCGGACCCCCTGACGCTCTGCATCACGCTCGACAAGCCGGTGGCCAAGAGACTGGTTTCCTCGGAAGGATTCCCCACGCCCAAGTTCCGAACGTTCCGGTCGGATGCCGAGGTGGACGACCCGGGGCTTGCGTACCCCGTCATCGTGAAACCCGCTTTTGAAGGCTCGAGCAAGGGAGTGCGCCTTTCCTCCCGCGCCACAAAGCCGGACGACGTGCGGAAGATGGTCTCGTTCGTGACGGGGGACTATCGCCAGGAAGCGATCGTCGAGGAGTTCGTTCCCGGTCCCGAGGTTACGGTGGGATTGATCGGGAACGGAACCCCGAGGGTGGTGGGCGTCATGGAGATTTTTCCGAAACAAGTGCCCCCCGAGGAGTTCGTATATTCCCTCGAGGTCAAGCGCGACTGGGAAAACCAGGTGGAGTACCGCTGTCCCCCCTCCTTTCCGGCGGAGACCGTAGCCGAGATCGAACGGTGCGCCGTGGGCATCTACCGGATCCTCGGCTGCCGCGACTTTTCCCGCATCGACTTCCGGCTCGACGAGAACCGGGTCCCCCAGTTCATCGAGTGCAACCCGCTCCCCGGGCTATCCCCCGGGTACGGCGACCTGCCGATCATGGCCGAGCGGATGGGAGTGCCCTACGTCGACCTCATCTCCGAGATCCTTTCCCACGCCATGTCCCGTCTAGGAATGAGGATTGCCTGATGTCGCCGGCCCTTCCCCCCAAACGCGTCGCGGTTCTCTACACGTCCGTGGAAGAATCCCTCGAGGGCGTAGAGGGGAAGATGAGGATCGAGATGGACCTTGCGGTGAGCGCGCGCGAGGTCATGGAGTCGCTCACTTCCTGCGGCCACACCGCAAGGTGCTTCACAATCGACAAGGATCTCGCGGCGCTGGCTTCCTCGCTTCGGGAGTTTGAACCCGAGGCGGTGTTCAACCTTTCGGAATGCCCGCTGAACTCCGCGCAGAAGGAGCCCCACGGCGCCGCCTACCTGGAACTGCTCACCCTCCCGTACACCGGAAACGGGCCGCTTCCCCTGTCGGTGTGCAACGACAAGGCGCTCACCAAGCACATCCTGTCATCGTACGGTATCCCTACGCCCGCCTTTCGGCTGTACGCGGAAGTCCCCAAAGGGCGGTCGGGCCTGCGCTTCCCGGTAATCGTCAAACCTTCCAAGGAAGACGGATCCGCGGGGATCACGGAGGAGAGCGTGACCGAAGACGAGGCGGGGCTGAAACGGCAGGTCGCCCACGTGATCGAAAAGTACGGGCAGGAGGCCCTTGCGGAAGAGTACATCGGCGGACGGGAGTTCAACGTGGGGGTTCTCGGCAACGGGTCCGTGGAAGAGCCTTTTCGTCCCCTCCCCCCCGCCGAGCTGGTGTACAGGAACCCGAAGTGGCGCGTATGCTCCTTCGAATCGAAGTGGGACGCGGACCACCCGGCATACGACGAGATCGCGCCCGAATGTCCCGCCGATATCCCGGTCTCCCTCCGCACCCGGCTTGCCAGGCTTACGCTCGCCTGCGCGAAAGCGTTCTCCCTGAACGGCTACGCCCGGGTCGATTTCCGGATGAACGGGAACGGAAAGGCGTTCGCGCTCGAGGTGAACCCCAACCCCGACATTTCGAGCAACGCCGGTCTTGCCCGTGCGGCCCGGGTCGCGGGCTATTCGTACAAAGCGCTCGTCCAGGAGATCCTTCGTCTGGGACTTTCCCGCGGGGCACGATGAGCAATATCCGCCGGATTGCGGAGCAGGATCGGGAAGCGGTCCGGATCCTGCTCGAAGGGACGGAAGCGTTCAAGGCGCACGAAGTGGACGTGGCGATGGAACTCGTCGACATCGCTCTCGCGCAGCCGAGTGAGGACGACTACCGTCCGTTCGTTCTGGTGGAGGAGGACGGGACCGTCGCCGCGTACGCCTGTTTCGGGAAGAACGAGATGACCGCCGCCACGTACGACCTGTACTGGGTCGCAACGCGCGCCGACCGGATGGGCAGGGGGCACGGGCGCAGGATCGTGGCCTTTGTCGAGGAGGAGATCCGGAAGGAGGGAGGGCGCCTCCTCGTGATCGAGACCTCGTCGAAAGAGTCCTACGGCGAAACGCGGGCGTTCTACGAAAAGATCGGCTGCACCCTGGCCGCGCAGCTCCCCGACTACTACGACGAGGGGGACGACAAGCTGATCTACCTCAAATCCCTCGCATGACGTCTATCCGCTGAAGAGTCCGAAGATCTTTTCCGTCATCGACTTTCCCAGCTTCGCCACGGTTTCGAGCTCCCCGGCGTCGAGCCAGACCCCGCTGCACCCCGAGCACTTGTCCACCTTGACTCCTTGGAATTCCATCCCGAGCAGATCCATGCCGCACTTGGGGCACTTCATCTAATGGAGGTCCCGGAGCCGCACCTTCTCCTCCTCCGCAAGCTTCTCCTGCTTTTCCCTCTCGAGTTTCTTCCGCCGCTCGAACTCGACGCGCGCGAAATGTTCCTCTTCGCTCTCGCTGGGTTTTCTCGACATCGAATCTTCTCCCGCCGTCGTTTTTGTTTACCGCGGTTGGATCTCGACCGTCTCTCCGGTTTCTATATACCAGATGAATCCGCGGGCCGGAACGTTCCAGGCGTCGGAGAGGATCTCCATATACTCCCGAACCTGGTCGAGATAGGCCTCCTCCTGGTCCTTTTCCCGCCTGCCGGTCTTGTAGTCCACGACCCAGTGCTCGCCGCCGCCGTCTTCTTTTCCCGCCGGTTGTCCGGAAAGACGGACTACGAGGTCCGCCCGCTCTTCCTTCGACCATCCTCCCCGGCACGACAGCATCGGGACCTCGGTCCCGACCAGGACCGCACGGCAGAGGTCCCGGTAGAACCCGCTCGATGCGATCCTGTCGCAAATCTTTCGCCATCGTTCCTCCTCCCCGTCTCCCCACAGGACGGGGACCGGTCCCGGGGGAGGCCAGGGGGCGAAGACCGGCGGGGCCGCCTCGAGAGCGCGGTGGACCTTGTCGCCGAACTGCCTGCCGCGCGCCCTTTCGTAAAATTCCCTGAGCGTCACCGGCGAGGGAAGCAGCGGAGGCGGTTCGGGGGAGATTAGGGTCCACTCCTTCGCGAAGGACAGGTCGGGGAGAGATTCCGGGGGAGAAGCGGCAACCGGAAGGGGCTCTGATACCGCAACCTGGAGCAGGGAGCCCCCGGTGCCGTCCGGAGAGCCTGTGGAAACAAATACCCGCTTCCTCCCGGAAAGACCCGTTACCTCGCACCGGGCCGCGCCTTCGTCCGACGCGCGGGACAGCCCGGCATGCAGCGATTCCTTGAGGACGGACCCTCTTCCCCTTGCCCCCTCCACGAGGAAAAGCCTGTCGCGCGCGCGGGTGGCGGCGACGTAGAGGAGGCGCCTCTCCTCCGCATCCTGCTTCTCCCTCTCCCATCTCTCAAATGTTGTAGCCGTTACGCCGCGGGGAACCTGCCGGAACGCCGAGTAGGTCCGAAAACCCGGGAAGATCACCGCTGAAAGGCCGCGAACCCGGTCCACGCGCAATCCCTCCGGCGGTTTCTTTCCCCCGCGCGACAGGTTGGCGAGGATCACCACCGGAAACTCCAATCCTTTCGACAGGTGAATGGTGGAGATCCGCACGGCATCCTCCCCCTCCTCGAAGGAGGGAAACTCGTGCTCCGGCCTCTCTTCCTCCGTCTTCCTCCGGATCTCGGCGAGAAACGCCTTGACGGAACCCCTGCCTCCCCACTCGAACGTTCGAGACAGCTCGGCGGCCTTGGCCAGGTTCGCAAGGATCCACTCCCCCTCGGGAAGCCGCGCAGCCACGAACTCCACGCCGGATTCCCGGAAAAGGTCCGCCAGAAGCTCCGGAAGGGACACCCTGCCCCGGCGCGCGGAAAGCCTCGCAAGCAGGGAGAGCGCGTCTCTTGTCCGCGGGGAGGAACCCCCCTCCCCCTTTGTGAAGACAGGCAGGATCTCCTCGTCCGACAGCCCGAAAAAGATGGTCTTCAGCGCGGCGTACCGGGCCGACGGGTCCGCGGGAGCGTCGACGGCAGCAAGCACCATGCGAAGGTCCTGCACCTCCTGTCTCGCGAAGAACCCTTTGCGCGACGGGACCACGTAGCGGATTCCCGCCCTGCTCAGGGCGTCCCGGTAGGAAGCCAGGACTTCCCCGCCCGTATCGGACCGGTACAATACGGCGATGTCACGAAACGTAGCCTCTCGTTCCGGGGCTCCGGATTTTTCCCTCACGGCAATGTTTCCGGCAATCTTCCCGATGAGCCCACATAGAAATTCCGGTTCGGGAACCTCCTCTCCGAGGGAGAAGAGCGTCATGGGGGAACTCTCTCCCGCATCCTCCCGGCTGGGGAGGACCGGGGAGTACGCGGGCTGGAAGTCCTCCCCCCCGGACAGGACGTGGCCGAACAGACCGTTGATGGAGGCGATCAGGTCCGGACGGCTCCGGAAGTTGCGAACGAGAGTGACGGCTTCCCCGCCGCGGGCGATCAGCTCCTCCCGGAACCGGTGGTACACCTGGACGTCCGCCCTGCGGAACCCGTAGATGGACTGCTTCGGGTCGCCGACCAGAAACAGGCGTCCGGTTCCCGATGGGGAGGAAGCGGCTCCCGCCGCCCCGCTCTCCGGGTCGTCCAAAGAAGCGCCGCCCGTCGCGAGAACCTTGAGCATCCCGGCCTGCAGGGGATCGGTGTCCTGGAATTCATCCACGAAAATGTACCGGAAACGCTTCGATACCCTATCTGCTACGTCCCGGTTGCCGCAAAGAAGCCGGTTGGCGCGAAGCAGCAGGTCCATGAAATCGAGCCCGCTGCCCTTTGTCTTCTCGTAAGATTCGGCCGCGGCGCGGGACCGTTCGACAAGAAACCGGGCGGCTGCGTCCCCCGACGGAACATCCGCAAGCTCCCTCCAGAACGTTTTCAGGACGTTCCGTGTTTCCGCAAGCGTTGCGCCCGGCGGCACGGGGAAAATCTTCCTGCTCCTCGTTTTGTCGGCCCGGAATTCGAAGGCGGACAACCCCTCCCGGGCCAGCGCGCAGGCGGCGTCGAGGTCGCCCCTTTCCACCGCCTCCCAGGCCGGGGAAAGGATTCCCAAGGCTGCCTCGAAAACTTTCGCCATCTCGTGGCTGCGGTCTTTGATCCCGCCGACGAAATCCCGGAACCACCCGACCGCGACGGCATACTCGCGCCTTGCATAATCGAGGAAATCCGACGGGATCCCGAAGTCGAGCGGGCCCTCCGCGAGCAGGTCGCGCTGGTAAAGGCACAGGCGGCGGATCATCCCGAAGATCGACTCCTGGTCGGACGACCGGGAGAGGACGCGCTCCCACATCGGGTCTGTTCCCGGTCGCCCGAACTCGGACCTCAGGAATTTCCGAAAAGCCCCGTCCCAGGCGTCGGACGCCTCGCCTTCCGGGATGACCTCGAAACGTGGGTCGACGCCCGCCTCCGCGGGGAAGGAGAGCAGGATCCGCCGGCAGAAGGAGTGGAACGTGGTGACCGAGAGTCTTCCCACGCCGTCCACCATCTCTTCCACCCGGATCCGGAGGTCGATCGGTGCTGCATAGCCGTCCGTCGGAACCCGGACAAGGGAGTTCCGCGAAAGAACCTGCTCCCGGATTTCTTCCAGGGAATCCAAAGACCGGCAACAAGAGAGAAGGAGCTCCCACTCCTCCACGACCCGGGATTTCATCTCGGCCGCCGCTTTTTCGGTAAACGTAAGCAGCAGCACCTGGTCCGGAACCAGCTCCTTCTTCGCGAGAAAGAGGTTGGTGACGCGGGCGATGAGGGTGGCCGTCTTCCCCGTGCCGGCGGATGCGTCCAACGCCATGTCGCGGGAGAAATCCGTGACGGCTGCGCACCGATCGCGTTCCATCGTCAACTCTCCCTCCCGGGACGGAACCCGACGATACGCCGCAGCGCAGGATCCTTGCTTACCCGGCTCACAAGCGCCTCTGTCTCCTGTTTCGTTCCTTCGAAGGACGGGGACACACGGCAGTGATCCTTGTACGGACAGGCGTCGCAATACCGGGGGGGATATTTTCCCGCGAAGGTGAACCGGTGATGGGGAAGCGGAGGGAAGTATCCCGAAGAGACGAGACCGATCCATTCGGCAAGCGCATCGGCCCATTCCTCGCGTATTTCCTCCCACTGGGAACCGGTAACCGTCACGGTCTTTACCCCTCCTTTCAAAAAGACGAGGGAGGCGCGGACGGAAGGGGAAAGGGACCGGGCGAACACCAGGTAGACCGGGATCTGGTGGGAAAGGCCGTTCCGGATCCCGTCGATGGGAGCCTTCTCGTTCTTCCCGTCGCGGTATTTGTAATCGATGATCTCCGCCTCCCCGGAAGGGCCGCGGTCGACCCGGTCCACCCTCCCCCGAAACGTCGGGAGGCCGTTTTCCCCGACCGCTTCGAAGGTGCGCTCCACCTCCTCGACACGGTACGCATCCGGGGATTCCCGCCGACGGCGCTCCCACTCCACGAAATTTGCGACGTCCGTTTCGATCGCCCGGCACTGGAGACGGAAAAGACCAGGCAGCCCCGTAGGGTTTTCGCGCGCGAACCGCTCGAACGCCTCGCGCAAGGCAAAAGCGGGGTCTCCCCACCCTTTCCCGTCTGCGACATCCCTTCCGATCCGGCGAAGGGCGTCATGGAGGATGGTCCCCATCTCCGGGGGGGTAAGGGAAAGCCCTTCCTCCGGTTCCTCGGCCGGTGAAAGCTTCACCATGTACCGGAGAAAAAAGCGGTAGGGGCACTTCGACAGCTCGTCCAGGGCGGAGGCAGTCGCGACCCGGGGGACCGGTATGCCTGCCCACGGGTCCGGAAACAACGAGATTCCCGCTTCCCTGTCGGCCCACGCAGCCAGAGTCCCCGCAATCCGATACCAGGGTGTTCCCTGCCCTCCGCCGGCCGGCCGGAGGCCTTCGCGCCATTCCCGAAGCTCGGTTTCCCGCAGGCTGAGCTGCCCCGGGCCGGAAAGCGCGGCGAAGGGTGAGCGCGGCAGGGAAAGGACGGGGGTAGCAGACGCCTTTGCCCAATCCTCCGAAAACACACCCGGTCCGGCAAACTGCGAAATAAGGAGAAGCAGGTACCGGGACGGCCTTCTCGCAGCCCCATCCGCATCGGCCCGGAGCACGCTGTATGCGACCTCTTCCCTCGATGATGCGGCCGGGAGCGAAAACAGGAGTTTTTCCTCGGCGGCGTTTCCCCGCCGAAGCGACAACGCATCGGGCATGCCCGGCTGCCGCGAAATCCGGTTCAGTTCCGCGCGGTCCTCGTCGGGCAGGAGGGGATCTTCCTCGATCTGGGCCGGGACCAGGTCCTCGTTTACGGAAAGGAAGAGAATCCGGTCGGCGGTCACCCCCCGCAGGGAGAAGAGGTCACCGGCGACAACCGCCCCCGGGATGCGCATCCCTCCCCGATCCCCCAGGAACAACCGGTGCTCGGACAAAAGCGTGCGGAACCATGCCAGGGGCCCTTCGGCCGGAGGCCATGGGATGACCCGCTCCGGGATACGCTCGATGTCGTCCAAAAGGGCAAGAAGCGCCGCCATTGCCCGCCGGTCGCGTTCCGCCTCCAAGGTGTCATCGGCCACCATCCGGAAATCGGCAAGCAGCAGGGAACGGATCGCCCCGGCAAGGTCCCGGTATCCGCCCGCCTCTCTTACCGGACGCAGGGACTCCCTGAGGGACCGGACCTCTCCCTGCAGGAGTGCCATCTGTTCCCTCCGCTCTGCCTTTCCTTCTTCCGTTTCCTCTTCCGTCCTCCGCTGTCCGCGTCCGGCAAGGCGCTTTTCCCAATCGTCGCCCGACACCACCATGAGCTCCCGGCTCCACACGTCCCACAAGTCGGGACGCGGCGCAACACCTGATACCACCCCCGCCTGCCGCCTATAAGGGGAGGAAAGTACGTCGATCACCTTCCGCCGAGGGAAACCCTCCTCCGCAGCTTCGATCATCTGGAGCAGGACGCGAACCGGGGAAACGGACGCGAGCGGAACGGCAAGCCTGCCCGCCGTCCGGATCCCGTATTCCACGGCAATCCGTTCCCACGCGGGAACCGCGGTTTCCGCAAAGTTCCGGCAAACAAGGAGAATTTCCTCGTCCGGGCAGCTGTCTTGCCACTGCCGGACCCTTCTGGCCGAAAGTCGTATCTCGCCTTCCTCATGGGGAGCGGAGAGCACGGGGAAAGGGAAAGTACCGGAAGCGTCCGGCGGGAAGGGGGAGAAGGCCTTTTCTCGGAGGGCCAGGACCCCGGGAGAGGGGCTGTCCCTTAGATACTCCACATTCCCTTCGAATGCGCGAAGCAACCGCTCCCACGTAAGCGCGGCATAGGCAAAGGCGGGAGAGATCGCACCATCCTCGCCGAAGATCGCGGGGAAGTAGACCGCATCGAGCAGACCGCTTGCCAGGAGGGCGTCGACGAGCGTCCATTGAAGACGGGTGAAATCGTAGAATCCGTAGAGGGTAACGCGGAACGGATACCCGGGCTGCTCGAACCCGGCGACGGCCTCCTGGAAGATCCTCCGGCGGGACATCCCGCCTGCGGCCGTGATCTTCCGCTCGACGGCTCGGAAGAGACGGCGCCACTCACCCCACCGCCTGGCCCTCGCATCCCTGCCCTGCGCGCGGGCCTCGGCCTCGCGAAGCACCTCATCTCCCAGCCACCCTTCCTCGAAGTCCGCCATGGTGCGGGAGAGGGCGGGCACGAAGCCCGCCGTCGAGGAGATCGCCGCGAAGTCACCCTCCCCGCTCCCGTATACCTCCCGGACCGCGGCCAGCATGGCTGCGGATGCCTGCGCGGGCGGGAGTTCGCGGGGAAAGAAACCCCTGTGCTTGAGCAGCCGGACGGTGAAATCATACAGCGTCATGATCGAGGAGCCCGCGGCGCTCCCCTCCCACTTAGCCGCCAGGCGCCGCAGGAGATGCTCCCGTAGCTCGTTCGATGGCACGAGGAGCACGTCCTCCCACCCCTTGGCGTGGCCGAACGACTCCGGCAAACGTGAGAGGAGCCGATCCTCCAGAGCGGGAAAAGGTCCTGAAAACAGACGGGAAATATCGCTTTTGCGATCCGCCATGATTCCCCCCATTGTAAACGTTTCCGCACCGGCGGAAAATGGGAACAATGGCAAGGGGGGCACGGGGCAGATGAAACCGCCTACGAAACGGGAGACAAGGGACCAGTTCGCGGGGGTCGCCGAACGATACCGGTTATCCGCCGATCACGGCGAGGCGGACGACCGGGAGATCCTCCTCTCGCGTCTTTCGCTCGGACCTTCCCATCTCCTTCTCGACGTGGCAACCGGCGGCGGGCACACCGCGGCGGCGTTCTCCCCGAAAGTGCGGAAGGTCATAGCCTCCGACCTCACGCCGGAGATGCTTCGTGAGGCGAGAACGCTGGCAGCCGATCGGAAGTGCCCCAACATGGCGTTCGTCGCGGCCGACGCGGAGAACCTCCCTTTCGCCACGGCGGCGTTCGACCGCATCACCTGCCGCATCGCGCCGCACCACTTCCCGGACCTCCCGGCGGCCGTCGGCGAGATCCTGCGCGTTACACGCCCCGGGGGGCTTGTCGGCATCATCGACAGCGTGGTGCCCGACGACCCGGCCCTGGATGCGTTCATAAACGGGATCGAGAAGGTGCGGGATCCATCGCACGTGCGCAGCTACCGGGTAGAAGAATGGAATGCGATCCTCCAGCAGGGGGGCCTGTTCCTTCTGCACGTATCCCGGACGTGGAAGGAACACCCCTTCGCCGAATGGGTGGCCCGCACCGGCCATCCTCCGGAGATTCAGCGGGAGATCGAGTCCCTGTTCCTCAAGGCGTTCACGAGGGCAAGGGAATACTACCGCGTTCGGGTCGAAGACGGGAGGGTGGTCTCCTACTCCGATGAAAAGGGGATCTTCGTCGGGAGGAAGCAGGGCTAAAAACAGGGACGTTCCTGAGAACTGCGGGAGCACACCCGGCGGCTTGGCCTCGCGGCACACCTCCCGCCGTATCTTCCTGTAATATGGGACTTATGGATTCCGACCGGCAGACCACCGTATCGCGGATCTTCGTCCCCGCGATGGATTGCCCGGACGAGGAAAAGGAGATCCGAACAGCACTGGGACGGGTCGCCGGGGTGGGCGAACTGACCTTCCACCTCTTTTCCCGCCAGGTCGAGGTACGCCACCGGTGCGATCTGGAGGAGGTCCTCTCCGCGCTGCGCGCCATCGGGATGGAGGGGCACCCGGTGGATGAATCCCTGCGGAAAGCCGGTATTCCGGAGGCCGACAAAACCCACCTCAACACGTTCTACCTCTCCGCGGCGCTGGTCATCGCGGGGGCAATCTTCTTCCTGCAATCCCCCGGTTCCCCCTGGGGGAAAGTGCTCTTCCTCGCCGCGGTTCTCGCGGGAGGAATAGGAATCGCCGTCCGGGGAGCGCGGGAGATCCGCAACCGTTTCCTGGGGATGAACGCCCTCATGACGGTCTCCATCGGCGGTGCGACAATCATGGGGGAGTGGGCGGAAGCGGGAGTCGTCGTCACTCTTTTCGCTCTGGCCAACTACCTCGAAGCCAGGAGCCTGGACCGCGCGCGGAAGGCGGTCGCCGACCTTTTCGCCTTCTCCCCGGAGTCGGCCATCGTGCGCGTAGGCGGCGTGGGAGGTCAGGAGAGGACCGTCGCGGCGGAGGGGGTTCGCCCGGGCGACACCCTCGTCATCCGTCCCGGCGCCCGCGTGCCGGTCGACGCAAAAGTCTTCCAGGGCAGCTCCGACCTGAACGAAGCCATGCTGACGGGGGAGTCCCTCCCCGTCGACAAGACGGTGGGAGATCCTCTCTATGCCGGAACCGTGAACGGACGGGGCCTGCTGCTGGCGGAAGCGGTAAGACCGCTATCCGAATCCACCTTCGCCACGATCCTGCGCCGCGTGGAGGAGGCCCAGTCGCGGAAAGCCCCCATACAGACCTTCATGGAGCGGTTCGCTGCGGTCTACACCCCAGCGGTCCTTCTCGGGGCGCTCATCGTGGGAGCATTCCCCCCGCTCCTGGGATACGGGGCCGTGGGACCGTGGGCGTACCGGGCTCTCGTCCTCCTGGTCATCGCATGCCCCTGTGCGATCATACTGGCCGCGCCGGTGGTAACCGTCACGGCGCTTACCCGCGCAACGCATGACGGGATCCTGGTCAAGGGGGCGAACCACCTCGAAGCCCTGGGGAAGATCCGCGCCGTGGCGTTCGACAAGACAGGCACGCTCACCAGCGGGAAGCTCAAGGTTACCCGGGTCGGGACAATGGAAGGGGTGGACGAAACGGACGTCGTTCGGCTGGCGGGGGCCGTGGAAGCGGGGTCGGCACACCCCGCTGCCGAGGCGGTCCGGCACGAGGCCAGACGGAGAGGGATCGCCCAGGCGGCACGGGGCACGCTGGCGCGCACGTTCGAGATCCTCGAAGGGCGGGGCGTCTCGGCGGAGGTCGAAGGCAGGCGGGTGTACGTAGGGAACCGGCGCCTTTTCGCCGAGATGGGAAATTCCTCCTCGGAACTGGATGCGTTGCTCCCCCCCGTAGGGGGAGGAGGTCCCCGAATCGTATCCATCGTGGGAACCTCGAACGGGGTGGTTGGGATCCTAGAGATGGAAGACGAGATACGGGCCGAGGCAAGAGACACCATGCAACGGCTTCGTTCCTTAGGGGTAGAGCACGTGGTGATGCTCACCGGGGACCACGCAGATGTCGCGAAGGAGACGGGGCGGGCGGTAGGCATCGAAGAGGTGTTTTCCGGCCTGCTGCCGGACGACAAGCTGGAGAAGGTGAGGGAACTGGTCAAATCCTACGGCACGGTGGCCATGGTCGGCGACGGCGTGAACGACGCCCCGGCGCTTGCCCTCTCCTCCGTCGGCATCGCGATGGGCGCGGCCGGTTCTCCCGCCGCCATCGAGACGGCGGACGTGGCGCTCATGGCCGAAGACCTCCGAAGGGTTCCGGAAGCCATCGTCCTGGGGCGCCGCATGGTGTCCGTGATCCGGCAGAACGTGGCTGCGTCGCTTATGATCAAGGCGGGGTTTCTCATCGCTGCAACGGCAGGGTTCGCCACCCTCTGGATGGCCGTGGCGGCGGACATGGGGACGACACTTCTCGTCATCTTCAACGGGTTGCGCCTGCTTGGAAGAAACGGCCGAACCGCATAACCGGCCGTGCCCCGTCCCAGCCTTCACCGCAACGTTTTGGCCCTCGGGCTGGTGAGCCTCCTCACCGACCTCTCCGCCCATATGATCTATCCCCTTCTCCCCGTGTTCCTCACCGTCACGCTCGGCGCGGGCCCCGCCGCCCTCGGGATCATCGAGGGAGTGGCGGAAGCCACCGCCTCGCTTCTCAAGCTCTTCTCGGGTGTTTGGTCGGACCGCCTCGGGAAAAAGAAACCGCTCGTGCTCGCGGGGTACTTCCTATCGTCGATGGCAAGGCCGCTCATGGGATTCGCCTCTGCATGGGGGCACGTGCTCGCGGTGCGATTCTCCGACCGGATCGGAAAGGGGGTCCGAGCGTCGCCGCGGGATGCTCTCCTCGCCGCCTCCGTTGCCGCGGACGACCGGGGCCGGGCGTTTGGACTGCGGAAGGCGATGGACCACCTAGGGGCCGTGTTCGGACCCGTCGTCGCCTTTCTCCTTCTCGCGGGGGCCGGATTGTCTTACAGGTCGGTCTTCTTTCTCGCGGCGATCCCCGGGGTCGCATCTGTCGCCGCGATCCTTTTCCTGGTGCGAGACATCGGAATACCGGCACCCCGTCACACCGGGGAATCGCTGCACGACGGGGGCCTTCCCACCCCCTTCCGGCGCTACTTGCTGATCGTCTCCCTGTTCACGCTCGGCAACGCAAGCGACGCATTCCTCATCCTGCGGGCGGTCGACGCGGGCGTTCCCGCAACCTGGGTTCCGCTTCTCTGGGGAGCGTTTCACGTCGTGAAGTCGTCTTTCTCCACGCACCTGGGGATCCTCTCCGACCGGTGGGGCAGGAAACAAGTAATCGTCGCCGGGTGGATCGTCTACGCGGCGTGCTATGCGGCCTGGGGAATCGTGGAGGGAGCAGCTTGGATGGTGGGGCTCTTCCTCGTCTACGGGCTCTACTCGGCGGCCACCGAGGGCGCGGAGCTGGCGCTGGTTGCCGACTTCGTCCCGCCGGAGAGGCGGGGGACCGCCTTTGGATGGTTCCACCTCGCCGTGGGGCTCTCCGCCTTGCCGGCAAGCGTTCTGTTCGGCGTCCTGTGGACCCGGTTCGGCGCGCAGGTCGCCTTCGGGGTGAGCGCGGGGCTCGCGGTCGCGGCGTCCGCCCTGCTGCTTCTGCTTACCCCCCCCAGCGCACCTCCGGAGAGCGGCCCGGCGCCTCGATGACCTTGAGGATGAACGGACGGCGGCGGCCCGGCACCTCGCCGAACCGCAGGTCGGAAAACATCAGGATCGTCTTCTCACCTGCGTAAGAAGTCTGCACCACCGGGAAGCGGGCAAACCACAGGTATGTTCGCACGTCCGGGATGTTCTCGACTTCCCTCACTTCCGGCACGTCCCGCCCCCTGCGGACACGCTGTTTCCAGGAAACTTCGCCGGAAAACGGGTCCACCTCGGCCCGGATATACGTCTTCCCGTCGTCGATGAATCCGTTCCATGCGAACGGGCCCGCCGGGAAAGGATACCGCCCCGGGCGGTCCGGAATCGGCAGGTTCGGAAACCCGTCAATCTCCTGCTGCGCCCAAGCCTCCCTGACCAGCCTGACGGCCGAAAGACCGTTACCGACGTCGACCTCCGGGAGACGCGGAAGCGCCGAGGAAGAGACCACGCTGACCCCATGCTGCTCCGCCGCGCTTCGCACCGCATCCTCCACCCGGATATGAAGGAAGGTTGCAAATCCCACGTAGACGCAGAGCGCAATCATCGCGGCCTGCGCAGGCGCGGCCCGGCGGCGCGACAGGAGAAGCCCCGCCACGATGATCCCCGTAAAGACCAGATCCACGACAAACAGGATGTCGAAGGACACACGGGCATCGGAAAACGGCTGGAAGATCTGCGTCCCGTAGGAATTGAGCAGATCCAGGGCGACGTGGGAGAGTTGCCCGAGAAGCACAAGCAGGGAAAGTTTTTTCAGGTCCTTCCACTTCCCGAACTTGTACAGCAGTAAGGCGACCAAAAGGGATGTCACGGCGATTCCGGCGAACCCGTGGGACAACCCCCGGTGAAGCCGAAGATACATCTCGCTTCCGAGCAGGGATGTCACGTTGTCTGCATCGGGCAGGAGCGATCCGACGACGACCGCCGCGGTCGCCTCTCGACTGAACTTATCCGAAGGAATGGCCCGGGAGATGAGCCACCCCGTGAGCCCGTGCGTTACCGTATCCATTAAGTGAAGGATTATACCATCCCGCCCGGTGTCAACGATCAAGATAATGAAAGGTCGATCGTCCCCTAAATCATCCCTCTCGGATCGAGGATCTTTTCGATCTCCTCCTCCGGCAGGACCTTCTTTTCCATGAGGATCGCCCGGATCGTCTTCCCCGAATGGTACGCCTCGTGGGCAAGCTCCGCCGCCTTGTCGTAGCCGATCTTGACCGCCAGCGGCGTTACCATGGCGAGGCTCTGCTCGATCAGTTCCTCGCACCGCTTCCTGTTCGGAGTGATCCCCGACACGCACCGCTCCGAAAGAAGTGTGACCGCCGAGGCAAGGAGCCCGATCGACTCGAGAAGGTTTCTGGCCATCACCGGGAGCATGACGTTCAACTCCAGCACCCCGAGCGACCCGCCAAGGGTCACTACCGTGTCGTTACCGATCACCTGCGCCGACACCTGGATCGCCATCTCCAGGATGACCGGGTTCACCTTCCCCGGCATGATGGAGGAGCCCGGCTGAAGAGAGGGGAGGTCGATCTCCCCGATCCCGCACCGGGGACCCGACGACAGAAGCCTTATGTCGTGGGAGATCTTCATAAGGGATGCGGCTACGCCTTTTAGCGTTCCGCTGGCCGCGACGAGGGGGTCCTGCGCGCCTATCGCCTCGAACCGGTTTTCCGCGGGACGAAAAGGGATCCCCGTGGCGGCGGCGATCTCGGCGATCGTCCTCGCGCCGAACTCCGGGTGGGCGTTCAGGCCGGTTCCTACCGCGGTTCCCCCCAGCGGAAGCTCCTCCAGGTCGGGAAAGGTGGCGCGGACGCGCCGGATGCCGTGGTCGATCTGCGACGCGTATGCAGAGAACTCCTGCCCGAGCGTGACCGGGACGGCGTCCTGGAGGTGGGTCCGCCCGATCTTCAAGATGTCGGAGAACTCCGTTGCCTTCACTGACAGGGCGTCATGCAATGAGGCAAGCGCGGGGAGGAGCCGCTCGGATAACTCGCGCCTGGCCGCGATCCGGATCGCCGAG
>JBFFGP010000004.1:0-15642 GCA_041557435.1 Candidatus Deferrimicrobiaceae bacterium
AGGAGGATGCGATCCATGAAGAACCTGGGTCCGGCTGCAACCGCGTTGGCTCTCATGAGCCTGCTGGCTCTTGGAACGGCAACCCCGGGATTCGCGATGAGTCACGAAAAAAAGCCCGCGGGCGAAATTGCGAACGTCCAGTACCTGACGGCAACCGTGGAAAAGATCGACCACTCCACCCGGATAGTGACCCTGAAGGGGCCGAAAGGGAACACGACCACCTTCCGGGTGAGCGATGAGGCGAAGAACCTTGACCAGGTCAAGGCGGGCGATTTCGTCAATGTGAAGTATTACGAAGCCGTCGCCTGGCAGGTGATGAAGCCCGGGACATCCCCGAAGGGGATAGCCACCGCCAGCGCCGTGGAAAGAGCCAAGAAGGGAGAGAAGCCCGGGGGGGCAATGGGATCGCAAGTGACGATCATCGCAGATATCGAGGCGATCGACAAGGACGGGAAGTACGTGACCCTCAAGGGTCCGCAGGGGAACTCCGAAAGGGTGGCGGTGAGGAACCCGAAGAACCTGGAAAACGTCAAGGTGGGTGACCAGGTCCAGATCACCTACACGGAAGCTCTGGCGATCTCCGTGGAGCCGGCGTCCCCCGGGGGGAAGAAGTAGCGGAACCGTTTTCCCGCGAACCGCCCGGTTCGAAATTCCCGAAGGGCGGGGCCTGAAGCTACCGGCCCCCGCCCTTTTTCTCATGAAATATCTGGCATTAAGAAGAGCGCCGGGAGATTTTCCGCAGGAGGCACCATGTTCCCGTCACTCCACCGTGACGCTCTTGGCCAAGTTGCGCGGCTGGTCGACGTCTGTGCCTTTGAGCACCGCCATGTGGTAAGCGAGAAGCTGCAGCGGAACCACTTCGAGGATCGGGAGGGCAAGCCCCCCGCACGGCGGAAGGAAAAATACGTCCTCCGCCTTCTCGGCCAACTCATCGTCCCCTTCCGTGCCCACGGCGATGATCCTGCCGCCCCGGGTGCGGGCCTCTTCGAGATTGGAAAGGGTCTTCTCGTAGGTGTCCCCCCGAGAACACAGGACAAGCACCGGCATCTGCTCGTCAATGAGGGCGATCGGGCCGTGCTTCATCTCTCCCGCCGTATACCCTTCCGCATGGATGTAGGAAATCTCCTTGAGTTTGAGCGCCCCCTCCAACGCGATCGGGTAGGAGATCCCGCGTCCCAGATACAGGAAGTCCCGGGAATCCTTGTACTTTTTTGCGATCGCCAGGATTTCGTCCTCTCTTTTGAGCACGTCCTCGATCTTTCGAGGCAGATCGCTCAGCTCCAACAGGTGGGTGGAGATCTCGCGGGAGGAAATCTTCCCCCGCGCCTGCGCCAGGTGCAACGCCAGGAGGTACAGGGCGACAAGCTGGGTCGTGAACGCCTTGGTCGACGCCACGCCGATCTCGGGTCCGGCGTGCGTGTAGATCACCCCCTCGGACTCCCGCGCGATGGTCGAGGAAACCACGTTGCAGATGGAGACCGATACCGCGCCTTTTCCCTTGGCCTCCCGAAGGCCGGCCAGGGTGTCCGCCGTCTCGCCGGACTGGGAGATCGGGATGCAGAGGGTCCCCGGCTCCACGACGGGATTCCGGTACCGGTATTCGGACCCGAGATCGACCTCCACGGGGAGGCGGGCAAGCTCTTCGATGATGAATTTGCCGACCAGGCCTGCGTGCCAGGAGGTGCCGCAGGCGACGATGACGACTCTCGACAATCGTTGCAGTTGATCCTCCGGCAGGGGGAGGGTCTCGAAAAAGACCTCGCCCGAATCTGGCAGCATCCGGCCGGTCAGGGTGTCCAGGATTCCCCGGGGCTGCTCGTGGATCTCTTTCAGCATGAAGTGCCGGTAGCCGCCCTTTTCCGCCATGACGGGCGACCAGTCGATGTACACCGCCTTGTGCTGGCGGGAATTTCCGTGGAAATCCGAAAGCTGCACACCGTTCGTAGTGGCGACGACGATCTCCCCGTCTTCGAGAAAGAGGGCGTTGCGCGTGTGGGAGAGAAGGGGCGGCAGGTCCGAGGCCACGAAGGTCTCCCCCTCGCCGATCCCCACCACCATGGGGCAATTCAGGCGCGCGCCGACGATCGTCCCCTTCTCCTTTTCGGAGATGGCAAGGAACGCATACGAGCCGCTAAGTTCGGACACGGTCTTTCGTGCCGCCTCCGGCAGCGACATACCCGAGGAGACGAAGTCGTCGAGCAGGTGCGCGATTACCTCGGTGTCGGTCTCGGAAAAAAACTTTCGGCCCCGGGAGATCAGGCGGTCCTTCAGCTTGCGGTGGTTTTCGATAATTCCGTTGTGGACGACCGCCACCGTACCGGTCTTGTGCGGATGGGCGTTGACGTCGGACGGCCGCCCGTGCGTCGCCCACCGGGTGTGGCCTACGCCGCACGTGCCGGTGACCGGTTCCCGGGAGACGAGGTCGAGAAGGCGCGCGATCTTCCCTTCGCTTTTCCGGATGACGATCTCGCCGCCATCGAGGATGGCGACCCCCGCGGAATCGTACCCCCGGTACTCCAACCGCCTGAGACCGTCCAGGAGAATCTCCCCGCACTGCCGTGGGCCCGTGTATCCCACGATCCCGCACATACGTCAGGCCTTTTCCTTCAGGGGGGGGATCTTAAGCCCCGCCTTCTTCAGCAGTTCGGGCATCCGCCGGATCACCCAGTCGGCGATGTTCTTCTGTTCCGACCGGGACAGGGCGAGAGCATACGGCGGGACATCTCCGGTGATCGTCGCGCCCGCCCCGATCAGAGCCCCTTTTCCGATCGTGACCGGCGCGACGAACTGCGTGTCGCTTCCGACGAAGACGCCGTCGCCGATCACGGTCGTGTGCTTTGCGATCCCGTCGAAATTGCATGTGATCGTCCCTGCGCCGATATTGGCCTTCTTCCCCACGAACGAGTCGCCGATGTAGGCAAGGTGGTTCGCCTTCGACCCCTTCCCGAACCGGGTTTTCTTCATTTCCACGAAATTGCCGATGCGGGCATCTTCCCCGACGTCCACCTCCGGGCGCAAGTGGGCGAACGGCCCCAGGATCGCGCCTCTGCGTACGTGCGAGTCCGTGAGCACCGTGTACGGCTTCAGGTGCGCGCCGTCGTCCACCCGGCAGTTCTCCACCACACAGCCCGCCTGCACCCTGACCCCTTTCCCGATCCTCGTCTTCCCGAGCAGCACTACCCCGGGCTCGATCAGCGAATCGGCTCCCACGAACACCTCCGGCTCGATGTAGACCCGATCTGGCGCCACCACGGTTACCCCGGCATCCAGCAGGGCGTCGATCTTCCCTTGCCTTAGGACCTCGGTGGCCTCGGCGAGCTCCCTCCGGGAGTTGATCCCCCGCACTTCGTCGGAGTTCGCTGCGACGACGGGAACGACGATCTTCCCCTCCTGGAGGGCCTGCACGACTATGTCGGTCAGGAGGAACTCCCGCTGTATGTTTACGTCCGTCAGACGCGGGAGGTTCCTCTGCAGGAACTTCCTGTCGAACACGTACGTCCCCGAGTTCACCTCCCGGATCTTCCGGATCTCCGGGCCGCCGTCCCTCTCCTCCACGATGCGGGCGACGGTGCCGTCCGAATTGCGCAGGACCCGCCCGTATCCGGAGGGGTCGGGAAGGATTCCGGTCAGCACGGATGCGGCCGCCTTCCTTCGCCTCCTTGTCGAAAGGAGCGTGCGGAGGGTCCGGGGGAGAATGAGCGGGGCGTCCCCGCACAGGACGACGACCTCCTTTGCCTTGGCGGACAGCACGGAAAGACCTTTGCGGGCAGCATCCCCCGTCCCCAGCTGGCTTTCCTGGACCGCCACCTTCCCGCCGAACTCCTCCGCCGTCCCGAGCACTTTCTCCCGCCCGTGGCCGAGCACGAAGACGATCTCGGTGATCCCGGCGGCCCTCGCTGCGCGTGCGACGTGCCACAGCATCGGCTTCCCCGCGACAGGGTGCGCCACCTTCGGGAGGGAGGACTTCATCCTCTTTCCCTGCCCCGCCGCAAGAATGATCGCGGAGATTTCCGCCATGGACCGAATCCCCTCCGGGTGATAAAATTGGCCCCGTTTGGCCGAAGTAAAGTGTAACCGGTTTTCCGGGGAAAAGGGAGCGCAGAAAGTGACGAACCTGAAGATCGCATTGGATAGAATCGAGGCGGACCTCGTAGAGCTGGAGCACCAGTACAAACTTTTCTTCCAAGGCGTAAGGCGCACCGAGCCCCAGGAAGAGCGCAGGATCCTGGAGTGGATGGTCCGGCGGATGGGACAGCGCAAGATCACGAACACCGCCGACCAGTTCCGGTTCCACAGCCTGCAGGGAAGGTTCTACTCCTATACCAACCTGTGGACCCGGATGACCCGGGACCTGGAGGAAGGGCGGATTGAGCGGGACGCCCGGGGAAACATCGTTCGGACGAAAACCCTCCACGGAGAACCGGTCCCCCCGGAACACCTGGACCAGGTACTGGACCAGTTACGCTGCGCAAGGCAGGAATGCGGCATTCCCACGGAAGAAAACGATCTGGACTCCCTCCGGGAGATGCTTCGGTCCCGTGCAGCCGAAATCGCCGAGAAGTCCGGCGCCAAGCAGGTCGAGTTCCGGGTCACCATCGAAGGGGGAAAGCCGAAGGTCAAAGCGGGGCCCCGCTAGCCGAGGGAGGATTCTCCTAATGAGTGTACGGGGACACTCCTGTTTCATTCGACGAGAAACCCAGGGGTGTCCCCGATGAGGGAGTGTTCCCCGCAGCCGGGCTACCCCGCTGCGGACATCCGGGCGACCGACCTCTGGAGGGCGGCGTTCATCTTGTGAAACACCGCGTCGTCCATCGCCAGGTCCTTGAGGGCGGTTTCGGCCCGCTCGTGGGCCCGCCGCGCGCGATCGACGTCGATCTCCTCCGCCTTTTCCGCCACATCCGCCATGACGACGACCCGATCCGGTGTCACCTCCGCGAACCCGCCGCCCACTGCGATTTTCCAGACCCGGTCCCCCTTCCGGTATCGGAGCACCCCGATCCGGAGGGTCGCCAGGAACTCGGTATGGTCGGGAAGCACGCCGAACTCCCCTTCGTACCCGGGGGCGATGACCTCGTCCACCTCCTCAGAGACGATAAGGCGCTCGGGGGTGACCAGTTCCAGCTTGATCGTCGATGCCATCGTTCTTTTCCCCTGCAGCTCCGCTTTGCGGAACGACTCGCTTTACGCGCTTTCGATGCGCCTCATTCGGAGGCGAGGAGTCTCTTCCCCGCCTCGATCGCTTCCTCGATCGTGCCGACCATGTAGAACGCCTGCTCGGGGAGGTCGTCGTGCTTCCCGTCGACGATCTCCTTGAAGGAACGGATCGTATCCTCGAGCCGGACGTACTTTCCGGGAATCCCGGTGAACTGCTCGGCGACGAAGAACGGCTGCGAGAGGAACCGCTGGATCTTGCGCGCCCGGGCGACCAGCAGCTTGTCGTCTTCCGAGAGCTCGTCCATGCCGAGGATCGCGATGATGTCCTGCAGGTCCTTGTACCGCTGGAGGACCTTTTGCACGGCGCGGGCTACCTGGTAGTGCTCCTCGCCGAGCACAAGCGGGGAAAGGATCCGCGACGTCGAGTCGAGCGGGTCCACCGCCGGGTAGATCCCGAGCTCCGCAATCTGCCGGGAGAGAACTGTCGTGGCGTCCAGGTGCGAGAACGTCGTCGCCGGCGCCGGGTCGGTCAGGTCGTCCGCGGGGACGTAGATGGCCTGGACCGAGGTTATCGAGCCGCGGTTCGTGGACGTGATCCGCTCCTGGAGCTCCCCGAGGTCGGTGGAGAGGGTCGGCTGGTAGCCGACCGCCGAGGGGATCCGGCCCAGAAGCGCCGACACTTCAGAACCGGCCTGGGTAAACCGGAAGATGTTGTCAATGAAGAGGAGCACGTCCTGCCCCTCCTCGTCGCGGAAGTATTCCGCGGCGGTCAAGGCCGACAGGCCGACGCGCGCCCGCGCGCCGGGAGGCTCGGTCATCTGCCCGAAGACCAGGCACGCCTTCTCGAGAACCTTGGACTCCTTCATCTCGAGCCACAGGTCGTTCCCCTCGCGCGTGCGCTCCCCCACGCCGCCGAACACGGAGTAGCCGCCATGCTCGATCGCGATGTTGTGGATGAGCTCCATGATGATCACGGTTTTCCCCACACCCGCACCGCCGAACAGGCCGATCTTCCCCCCCTTGGAGTAGGGAGCCAAAAGATCGACGACCTTGAGCCCGGTTTCGAGGATCTCGACCTTGGTCGACTGCTCCTCGAAGGAGGGGGGGTGCCGGTGGATCGGGTACCGTTTCTCCGTGGTGATCTCCCCCAATTCGTCGACGGGATCGCCGATCACGTTCATGATGCGGCCGAGGGTCTCGGGCCCGACCGGGATGGTGATGGAGCTCCCCGTGTCGATCGCGTCCATCCCACGGACCAGGCCTTCGGTCGAGTCCATCGCGATGGCGCGGACGATGTTGTCGCCCAGGTGCAGGGCCACCTCAACGGTTAAGTTTCCCTCCTTGTCGCTGATGCTCGGGTTCGTGAGCTTGATCGCGTTGTAGAGAGCCGGAAGCTGGCCGGGTTCGAACCGGAGGTCGACCACGGGCCCGATCACCTGGACGATGTTTCCCTTGTTCATGATTTCCTCGCCTCCTTCAATATCCGCAGCAAAGCGGCCCGCCCGGGGGCAAGCCTTGATCGATGTTATCCCTTGAGCGCCTCGGCTCCGCCGATAATCTCCATCAGTTCCTTCGTGATGGAGGCCTGTCGCGCGCGGTTCATCTGGAGAGTGAGGCTGGAGATCATCTCCACCGCATTGTTTGTGGCCGAATCCATCGCCGTCATCCTCGCGCCGTGCTCCCCCGCCACCGACTCGAGGAGCACCCGGAAAATCTGCGCTTCCACGTACCTGGGCAATAGGGCCTCCAGGATCTCCCTCTGGGAAGGCTCGTAGAGGTAATCGATGCCCACGGCCGGACCTTCCTCCTCCTCCTGCGCGAAGGCGATGGGGAAGAGCCCGTCCCTCCGGACAACCTGCGAGATGGCCGACCGGAACTCGTTGAACGCGACCACCACCTCGTCGACCTCCCCGGCGAGGTAGGCATCCGCCAGGTCGTGCGCCAGTTGCTCGGCGTGGGAGTACGAGAGCGCCCCGAGGATGTTGATGTACTCCTTCCGCAAGGGGATCCGGCGGCGCCGGAAGAAGTCCCGAGCCTTGCGCCCCACCACGAACAGGGCGACCTCCTCGTACCTCTCCCGGTTCTCCTCGAGGAACCGGTTCACCGCGCGGAGGAGGTTCGCGTTGAAGCCCCCGCACAAGCCGCGGTCCGAGGAGACCACGAGGAGCCCGAGCTTCCTCTTCTCCCGGACGGAAAGGAGCGGGTGCGCCTCCTGCCCGGCCCGCCGAGCGACAGCCTGGACGACTTCCCGCATCTGGCGTGCGTACGGCCGTGCGGCGACGATGGCATCCTGCGCCCGCTTGAGCTTCGCAGCGGACACCATCTTCATCGCCTTGGTGATCTGCTGGGTGCTTTTGACGCTGCCGATCCGTTTCCGGATCGCGCGGAGGTTCGCCATGATTTACCCGTCGCCCCTTTTGCCGTTATTCTTGGAAGACGCCCCGGAACTCCTCGAGGGCGGCGGAGAGCTTCGCTTTCATGGCGTCGTCAATTGTCTTCCTCTCGCGCAGGTCCGCGAGGGTCGCGCCGTGCTTGTCCCGCAGGAAAGCGGATAGATCCGTCTCGTAGCGCGAAAGCGATGTGACCTCGTAGCCGTCGCAGAAGCCGTTGGTGGCCGCGAAGACCGTCACGATCTGCTGCTCCACGGGCTGCGGCTCGTACTGGTTCTGCTTGAGGATCTCCATCAGGCGGGCCCCCCGCGCCAGCTGCATCTGGGTGGCCTTGTCGAGGTCCGACCCGAACTGCGCAAACGCCGCCATCTCGCGGTACTGCGCGAGCTCGAGCCGCAGGCGTCCCGCGACCTGCTTCATCGCCTTGATCTGCGCGTTCCCGCCGACTCGGGAAACCGACAACCCGACGTTCACCGCCGGTCGGACCCCGGCGTAGAAAAGGTCGGCCTCGAGATAGATCTGGCCGTCGGTGATGGAGATGACGTTCGTCGGGATGTAGGCGGAGACGTCCCCGGCCTGCGTCTCGATGATCGGCAGCGCCGTCAGCGACCCGCCCCCCTCGGCGTCGGAGAGCTTGGCTGCGCGCTCGAGCAGCCGCGAGTGCAGGTAAAACACGTCTCCCGGGTACGCCTCCCGCCCCGGCGGCCGGCGCAAAAGGAGCGAGAGCTGCCGGTACGCCACGGCGTGTTTGGAGAGGTCGTCGTAGATGCAAAGCGCGTGACGGCCGCTGTCGCGGTAGTACTCTCCCATCGCGCACCCGGAATAGGGGGCGATGAAGTTGATCGGGGCGGACTCGGAGGCGGTCGCGGAGATGACGATCGTGTAGTCCATCGCACCGAACTGGCGGAGCTTCTCGACCACCTGGGCGACCGTTGACTGCTTCTGGCCGATCGCCACGTAGACGCAGATGACGCCGGCCCCCTTCTGGTTGATGATCGTGTCGAGAGCCACGGCGGTCTTGCCCGTCTGGCGGTCGCCGATGATGAGCTCGCGCTGCCCCCGGCCGATCGGGATCATCGAGTCGATCGCCTTGATGCCGGTCTGGAGCGGCTCCTTTACCGGCTGGCGCCCGACGATCCCCGGGGCCTTGATCTCGATGCGGCGGAATTCCTTCGTCTCGAGGGGGTCCCTTCCGTCGATCGGTTGCCCGAGGGAGTTCAAGACGCGGCCGACCAGCGCATCCCCGACCGGCACTTCGACGATGCGGCCGGTGCGGCGGACGAGGTCTCCTTCCTTGATGAGCTGGTCCTCCCCCAGGAGCGCGATTCCGACGTTGTCCTCCTCGAGGTTCAGCACAATCCCCCGGACGTCCCCGGGGAACTCGAGAAGCTCTCCCGCCATCGCCTTCTCCAGGCCGTGGACGCGGGCGATGCCGTCCCCGACGGACAGGACGACTCCGGTCTCTGCGACGTCGACCCGGGTTTCGTATCCCTTGATCTGGCTTTTCAGGATCTCCGTGATTTCTTCCGCGCGGATGTTCATGGCGCTTGCCTCACCCCTTTTCTAAATTGATCCGTATATGTTCGATCTGCGTGCGTGCGCTCCCGTCGTAGACGGTGGAGCCGACCTTGACGATCATCCCCCCCAGCATGGCGGGTTCCACCGTCTCCTCCAGCACGACTTTCTTGCCGGTCTGTCCTTCGAGTATGGACTGGAGCAGGTCGCGCTGGGCGTCTGTCAACGGCATCGGCACCTCTACCTGGACGCGCTCGATCCTCTCGATCCGCTCGATGAGCCGTCGAAGCTCCGACACGATCGAGGAGAGGATGTTCATCCTTCTCTTGTCGATGAGCAGGAACAGGAAATTCCTCGTCGAAGGCAGGAATCCGGCGGAGGAAAGGACCGCCTCGAGCGCGGTCTTCTTGTCCCGGCGGTTGATGTGTGCGGCTTCCATCATCTCGCGCAGGAGAGGGGTTTCCCCAACCTGCTTGTCGAACCGCTCCGTCTCCTCCAGGATCCTGCGCGTCTGCCCCTCCTCCTGTCCGATGGCGAGCAGCGCTCGGGCGTACCTTCTTGCCAGGCTCCCCCCCCCGATCACTTAACGACCTCCCGGATCCTGTCGATGTTCTCCCGCACCATCCGGTCCTGGTCCTCGGGGGTAATCGTCTTCGACACGATCTCCTCGGCGGCCCGAGCGGACAGCTCGGATGCCTCCCTGCGAAGCTCGGATTTCGCTTTCTTCACTTCCTGCTCGGCGGCAAACTTGACCTGGACGTGGAGACGTTCGATCTCGGTCTGGGCCGCCTCCACAAGCTTTTTGGCCTCCGCATCGGCCTCGGTTTCCATCTTCCGGTTCATCTCCGCGATCTCGTCGGAGAGCTTGACCATCCGGGCCTCGATCGCCGCGAGCCTCTCCATGGCGGACGTCTTCGCCTGGGCCGCCTCCTCGATCGACTTTGCAAGCAGCTCGGACCGCTCCTTGAGATACACGCTGACGGGCTTCCGAAGGAAATAGACGAGCACCCCCACCAGGATGCTGAAGTTCACGGCCTGCTTGAAAATTTCTCCCCACGGAATGACTGCCTGCCCACCCGCTTCCTGCGCGGCGGCGGCGGATCCGGCCGTTGCCAGAAACACCAGGAAAAGAAAAATGGCTCTCACGCCACCCGCCTCCCGAGGACCTTCTCGGCAATGTCCTTTGACAGACGCGACACCTCGGAGCGCAGGACCTCCGCGGCCGTCTCCTTCTCCGCGATGATCTGCCCTTTCATCGTCTCGATCTGCCGGTTGGTCTCCTCCAGGACGGTTTCGATCCTCTTCCTCTCGGTACGAGCCGATTCCTCCATGCGCGCGCGCTTTACGGCAAGAGCTTCTGCAGCCGCTTTCCGACGGGACTCGTCATACTGCTGGATCTTGGCGTCGGCGTCGGCGATGATCTTCTTTGACTCTTCCAGCGGCCTGACGGAGAGGTTCTCTCGCTCCTGAAATGTGGCGAGAACCGGCCGGATGAATGTCACGGAAAGAATGAACGCAAGGACGATCACCAGCCCCATCTGCAGGACAGCGAGCATCGTGATGTCTAACGTCTCGAATATCTTGAGGACGAGCTCCATGAAACCGTCTCCCCCGGATTTCTCTGCAGGCTAACGACAGGCGCAAGACAGGTAAACGGGAAATTGGTATCACGGGAGGAAAGCCACTGTCAAGCGGTTCGTGGGAAAATCGCCCCCCGGGAAGTTGAACGAAAAAGGGCACCGCGGCAAACCGCGGCGCCCATCACAACCACGTCCGAAAGCGCCGTGTGTCCTGCCTATTTCATCCCCTCAACAGTCTTCTTGCCGGCTTCCACGGCTTCTTTGCCAGCTTCCATGGTCTCTTTCTCGGCTTCCATAGCTCCTTTTCCGGCTTCCGCGGCGGCTTCTTTCCCAGCCTCCATTGTTTCTTTCCCCGCTTCCATGGCCTCTTTCCCCTCTTCCATGGCCTCTTTCCCGGCCTCCATGGTCTCGGAAGGCGCCATGGCCGCGTTGTCAGCGGGCGGAGGTGGAGGTGCTTCCTTCTTCGCGCACGCTACGAGACCAACCGATGCGGCAAGCAACAGGCATAGAACCAACGACCAATAGGTACGCATTGAAATACGCTCCTTTCCTGTCAGGGTTTATCCGATTGCCGGATACAGATTCAGGTGATTATGGAGCAAAATATAGCACATGCAATTGGCGTTGCAACTGTTTTTTCCCGGCTTCCCCGCGGTTCCGCACCTACCCTTCCGGGTCAAGAATCCCCTACTTCCCTCCGAAGAGTATGTCGCAAAGCCTCTCGAACTCCCCCCCGGAGAAGTAGGAGATCTCGAACCGCCCCTTCGTAGGCGTCCCGCGGATGCGCACTCTCGTGCCCCCTATCCGCGACAGCCGATCCTCCAGGTCTTTTATGTGCGGATCGTGCAGCGCGGGCTTGCGCGACGGGGCCTTTCTCTCCCCCCCCTGGCACATCCGCTCCACCTCGCGCACGGAGAGACCCTGGCGCAATGCGGCCTCGAAGATCGCCGGGAGACGCCCGGGAGGGGCGGATAGGAGCGCCCGTGCATGACCCGCGGAGAGGCGGCCGTCGACGACCGCCTGCTTTACGGCCGCGGGAAGCTTGAGCAACCGGATCGTGTTCGCCACCGTCACGCGGTCCTTCCCCACGCGCTGCGCGATCTCCTCATGGGATAAGGAAAACTCGGCGGCGAGACGGTGGTACGCACCCGCAAGCTCTATGGCATTCAGGTCCTCCCGCTGGACATTCTCCACAAGAGCGGCCTCGAGCGATTCCCTGTCGGAGAACTTCTTGACGATGGCGGGGACCGTGTCCACACCCGCGGCCTTCGCGGCGCGCAGCCTCCGCTCCCCCGCGACGAGTTCGTACCCCGCGTTCGTCGGGCGTACGATCACGGGCTGGAGCACCCCCTTCTCGCGGACGGATTCCACCAGGTCCCGCATTTCCTCGGGGGAAAAGGAGCGCCGGGGCTGCTGTCCGCTGACTTTGATTTCCACCACCTTGATGCGCAGAAAATCGTGTTCCCGTTCGGAGGGGCCGGGCAGGAGGGCGGAGAGGCCTCTCCCCAGCACATTCTTTTTCAGCGGACCGGGCTTTCGCTCCATCGGATCACCATCTCTTTGGCAAGTTCCAGGTAGGATGCCGCCCCGCGCGAACTCACCGAGTACAGGATTGCCGGTTTCCCGAAGGACGGGGACTCGGATAGCCGGACGTTTCTCGGTATAACTGTATGAAAAACTTGAGAATTTAGGTTTTCCCGGGCTTCCGCCGCTACCTGGTGGGCCAGGTTGTTCCGCGAATCGAACATGGTGAGTAGGACCCCCTCCACCCGGAGGGAAGGGTTTAGCGCCTCCCGGATCTTCTCGATGGTGCGGTAGAGACTTCCCAACCCTTCGAGGGCATAATACTCGCACTGGAGGGGAATCAGCACGGAGCGGGCCGCGCACAGGGCGTTGACGGTCAGAAGGCCCAGAGACGGAGGACAGTCGATGAGGATGACCTCGTACCGGTCCTCTAGGAGCTGCAACGCCTCCCGAAGCCTGGTCTCCCGCCCTTCCAGGCCGACCAGCTCGATCTCCGCCCCGATCAGGTCTTCCGACGCGGGTAGAATATGGAGAAACGGCAGATCGGTGTCGCGCGTCGCCTCTCCCGGGTGGACCTCGGACAGCAGCACGCGGTAAATGTTCGTTTCGGTCTCCCCTCCGGGGGCGCCGCCAACGCCCGACGTGGCGTTTGCCTGTGGGTCCAGGTCCACGAGAAGGGTTTTCTTCTCCATCACGGCAAGGGATGCAGCAAGGTTTACCGCCGTGGTGGTCTTGCCCACCCCCCCCTTCTGGTTGGCGACAGCGATTATGTGGGCCAAGCGTTCGTGCTCCGGAGGCCGGAGATACCGGGAGATTATTTCGATATCAACGGTATCTTTTACCACAAAGGGGCGTCAAGGGATAAACGAAATGGTCCGGTCATCATTTTTTCGCCTCTTCGCCCGGGAGGGGAGTGGCCATGACGCGGGGATTGGCGCCTGCTTCCGCTTGATCCCCCTACGGGGCCCGGATCTCCCGTACTTGCCGGAAGCCCATGGTGAAGGGAAGTTCGAACCCGACCGTGCGATCCGAGGTGATCTGTCGGGGATGCGATCCTTCCGCTTTGGGGCTTTTCCCCCCCTTCTTCCCCTTCCCGGGGCCCGTCATAAGGAGAAGGCGGCCCCCCGGGGCAAGGTACGGCAGAAGCAGGGGAAGGGCGTCTTCTGCATTGAGGGTAGCCCGGGTGACGATATGCTCGAATCTGCCTAGGGCAAGGGGGGATCTGGCTGTAAGCCGGCCCGATACAACGTCCACTTTGGCAAGGGACAGGATCTGCCTTGCGTGCGCAAGGAACGCACACTTTTTCCCCGAGGACTCCAGGAGGACAACGCGCGACCCGGGAAGGGCAATCGCCAGGGGAATCCCGGGATAGCCGGCTCCCGAACCGAAATCCAGGATCCGCCCGGGAAACGGGGAAAACTTGAGCAGGAGCAGGGAATCCAGGATATGCTTGATTGCCACCTCATTCGGGGCGGTGATCGCCGTGAGCCGGATCGACCGGTTCCAGCGGAGCACCTCCCTGGCGTGGACAATGAGCAACTCCTCGGCCCCAGGAGGGACGGACAGCCCCTCTCCCGCGATCAGCCCGGCGAGAAAATCTTTCGAGGGCATGGGGATGTCATTGGGCGGGGACACTCTTCCCTCCTGGGCGGGGACACTCCTCCAACCATACCACCGACAACCTCCAGGAGTGTCCCCCGACAACCTCGAGGAATGTCCCCGGTGATCTTTCGGGACTCCTGTTCCACGTGGAACACCCCCCCTTTTATTTCGGCTCGATCTTCGGGGGCAGAGATATTTGCGCCTCCTGCTTTTCCCCCGGAGACAGGCCGGGATCGATGCGGTTCCACAGTCGCCCGGAGATTCGCAGGCGCGCCCCCGGGACCTTGGAGAAGCGCATGTCGAAGTACGTCCAGGCAAGGAACTTCTTCCTCTTTGCCTTGATATCGCCCCATGGGATAAACAGGGGGGGGTGGCCGGCACGGAAGATAAACAGAGCGGCTATGTAGAGTCCCTTCTCGTTTGCTCCCACGGAAAGGCAGTTGTTATAGCCCGCCCAGTTGAACTTCCCGCTCTGGAACCGCCACACCTTGCCGGAAAAAGTCCCCGACAGCCGGTACATCGAGGCTAGCCGACGCCAACCGCCAAGGCGGGAAAGGAGAAGGGTCACCAAAACCCAGCACCCGACGACCAAAACGGGGAAGAGGTAGGGAAAGCCCTCCCGGAAGATTTGCTCCACCGGCCTTAACCGCCCGCCTGGGTGACCGCCCTGCCCTTCGTAAGCGCCACGAGAAGGAGGGCCACCGCAGCCGGTGTGACCCCGGGGATCCTTTGGGCCTGTCCGATCGAGACCGGACGCACCCGGACGAGCTTGTCCCGGACCTCGGTGGACAGACCGTAGACCGACTCGAAAGGGAAATCGGAGGGAAACTTTAAGCCTTCGTATTTCTTAAGTTTTTTTGCATCGTCCTCCTGCCGGCGAAGATACCCGTCGAACTTGACGGTAAGTTCCGCCTGGGAGACCACTTCCTGGGGATACCGTAAAAGATCCGGGTCGTGCGCAACGATCAGGGCTCCCGTCACTTCGGGGCGGCGCAGAAGCTCCGCGTACGAAATCCCGGGGCGTACCGGCGCACCGCCCGCCGTAAGGACGGCATGGGCCAGCGGGTGTCCCGGGGAGACGCGGGAGGTCTCGAGGGCGGACATAAGAGAGGACAAACCCTCCCGCTTTGCGCGGAACTGCTCAAATCTCTCTTTGGGGAGCAGACCCACCCGGTATCCGGTTTCGGACAGGCGCAGGTCGGCGTTGTCTTCCCGCAGGAGAAGACGGTATTCGGCCCGGGAGGTGAACATCCGGTACGGCTCCGTTGCCCCTTTTGTGACCAGGTCGTCGATCAGCACGCCGATATACGCCTCGCTGCGGGTAAAGACCACGGGCTCCTCTCCCCGAACCTTTCGCGTCGCGTTGATTCCGGCCACTACCCCTTGCGCCGCGGCCTCCTCGTAACCGCTTGTGCCGTTTATCTGCCCGGCATGGAAAAGGTTCGCAACGATTTTCGTTTCGAGGGAAGGGGTAATCTGCACCGGATCGACGAAATCGTACTCGATGGCGTACCCGGGGCGGACGATCTCCACTTCCTCCAGGCCGGGGATGGTCCGAAGCATCTTGAGCTGGATGTCGTACGGAAGGCTCGTCGAGACCCCGTTCGGGTAGTGCTCCGCGGTCTCAAGCCCCTCCGGCTCCAGGAATACGTGGTGGCGCTCCTTGTCTGCGAACCGGACCACCTTGTCCTCGATGGAGGGGCAGTATCTCGGCCCGATCCCCTGGATCACCCCGGAATACAGGGGCGACCGGGACAGGCCGGACCGGATCGCCTCGTGCGTTCTCTCGTTCGTGTACGTGACGTAGCACGGGACCTGGGGCCTTCGTACCTCCTTGTTTCCAAAGGAAAACGGGAGCGGGGGGTCGTCGCCCCACT
>JBFFGP010000005.1:0-14087 GCA_041557435.1 Candidatus Deferrimicrobiaceae bacterium
CATCTCCCGCTTGAATGAAGGCTGTTCGTACCCCGCGTCGACCATGACCTTGAGGGCGGCCCGGCTCCCCCCCGCCAAGCGGATGGTGCACCCGTCCGACTGCAGGAGCCGGGAGGTGGTCTTCGCCACGTAGTCGAGAATTTCCCGGACCTGGAACGTGGAGGTGATCGCACGCCCGATCTCGTTGAGCGTGATGAGCTCGGACACCCGCTTCCGGGCATCGTGGTACAGCCTGCTGTTCCGGATCGCGCCCGCCACCTCCGTGGCAACGGCGCTGAGCAACCGGACGGTCTCCTCGGAAAACGTAAGCGGGGAACGGCTGGAGAAGTTCAGCGCCCCGTAGAGGTAGACGTCGTCCATGATGGGGACGGATAGGATCGACCGGAAGTCCCGGATCTCCCGGGCCACCGACAGGGACGGGGGAGAGGCCTGGACGTCGGGGAAATACACCGGAGCCCGTTTCTGGACCGCCTTTCCGGCCACCCCTTCTCCCGGCCGGATCCGGAAATCGAACCGGGTGCATTCCTCGATCTCCAGGCAGGACGATACCCACGGGATGAGGTACTCCTCCCGCGGGTCGCGCCGATAGACGCAGACGCACTCCGCCCCGGACTCCCGCGCGAGAAAATCGCAGATGTACTTGAGGCGGTTCTCGATCTGGATGTTCGAGTTGGAGATCTCGACCACCCGGGAAAGGAGCGCGAACTTCTTGTCGGACGGGTTGCCCATGGGACCGGTCAGGCCAGCACGCCCTTTTTCCGCAGGGCCTTATCGTACACGGACACGTATCTCCTGGCGGAGGCCTCCCAGGAGAAATCCTTCGCCATTCCCCGTTTCACGATCTCCTCCCACCGGGGCCTGTCCGCGTAGGCGGCCATGGCTCTTCGCAGAGCGTCCTTCATTTCCGCCGTGTCATAGCCGTTGAACTTGAAGCCCGTACCCCGGGCGGGGTCCTCGTCGGCGTCCACCACGGTGTCGGCCAGCCCCCCCGTGTTCCGGACGACGGGTACCGTGCCGTACTTGAGGCTGTAGATCTGGTTCAGGCCGCACGGCTCGTACCTCGACGGCATGAGGTAGATGTCGGACCCGGCCTCGATCTTGTGCGCCAGCCGGTTGTCGAATGCGAACCGGAGAGAGATCCTTTCCGGGTGGAGGCGTCCCAGCTTGTTCATCGCCTCCTCGTATTTCCGCTCGCCCGTCCCGAGAATAACGACCCGCACGGGCTGCGTCGCCAGCCATTCCCCTACCTGCTCGATCAGGTCGAACCCCTTCTGGGCGGTAAGGCGCCCGATGACCCCGATGACCGGTTCGTTCACGGGGCCGGTCCACCCGAACTCGGCCAGGAGATCTTCGCGGCAAGCCCTCTTCCCCACCAGGTCCTCCCGGGAATACCGGGCGGCGATCAAAGGGTCCGTCTCCGGGCTCCAGTCCTCGTAGTCGACGCCGTTCAATATCCCAAACAGGTCGGCCCGCCGCTCGTAGAGCACGCCCTCGAGCCCGTGGCCGTACTCGGCCGTCTGGATCTCCCGGCTGTAGGTGTCGCTCACCGTGGTTAGGATGTCGGAGAAGACGAGCCCCGCCTTCAGCACGTTCAGCTTTCCGTAGAACTCGACTCCCTTGGGGGTGAACAGTTCCCAGCCGAGCCCCGTGATCGGGAGATCGTGGTTCCAGAACAGCCCCTGGTATCCGACGTTGTGGACGGTGAGCACGGTCCCGGTGGACCGGAACGCCTTCTCCCGGGAATAGAGCGTCTTGACGTATGCGGGAAGGAGAGCCGTCTGCCAGTCGTTGCTGTGGAGGATGTCGTAGGGACGGCCCGACCGGCCGATCCATTCCATGATCGCGCGGCAGAAGAAGGCGAACCGCTCGCAATTGTCGACGTAGTCGCCGTCCTTCGTGCCGTAATAGAACTCCCGGTCGAAATACCGGTCGTTGCGCACGAGGTACGCACTGCCCCCGTCGCCCGCGTCCGTCTCCATGATGACGCCGGTCTCCTCCCGGTGTCCGAGGGGAACCCGCACGGGAGGACCGGATTGGGAAAGGGGGAACCGCTCCCGGTCCACCGTCCGGTAGAGCGGCAGAACGATATCGGCCTCCACGCCGATCCTGCGGAGCGCCTTCGGCAGGGATCCGGTGACGTCGGCTAAGCCCCCCGTCTTGGCGAACGGGACAATCTCGGAAGATGCGATGAGGACCCTCATGGGAACGTCTGTCTCCTCCCCTACCCCGGCAGTTCGCGGAGGAACTTGGCCGACTCCTCGGGAGGGGTCGGGTTGATGTAGAATCCGGATCCCCATTCGAACCCGGCGACTTTCGTGAGCTTGGGCATGATTTCGATGTGCCAGTGGTACGACTCCGCAACGCCGGACGAATAGGGGACGCTGTGGATGATGAAGTTGAAGGGGGGATCCTCCAGGGCCAGATTGAGCTTGCGGAGTGTTCGCCGGAAAATGGCCGCGAGCGATCGGATCTGATCCTCCTCGATCATCTCGTACGCGCACTGGTGGCGCTTGGGGACGATCCACGTCTCAAAGGGAAACCGGGGCGCATACGGGCAGTAAGCGAGGAACTCCCCGCTCTCCTCGACGATCCGGCCCTTCTGGTCCATCTCCTGGACGATGATGTCGCAGAACAGGCACCGGTCACGGAACCGGTAGTAGTCCCGACAACCGGTCATCTCCTCCATCACCCGTTTCGGGACGACGGGAAGGGCAATCATCTGGGAATGGCTGTGCGCGAGGGACGCGCCGGCGGCCGACCCATGGTTCTTGAAGACGATGACGGATTTGAAGCGCTGATCGTTCATCAGGTCGACGGTCCGCTCCCGGTATGCCCGGAGCACATCGGCCACCCTCACCTCCGGCAGGTCGAAGAGATCGACGTCGTGGCTCTCCGTCTCGATCACCACCTCGTGAGCCCCGATGCCGTTCATCTTGTCGTAGACCCCATCCCCCGCCTTCCCGAGATCCCCCTCGATCCGAAGGGCCGGAAACTTGTTGGGAACCACGCGGAGTGTCCATCTCCCGTCGTCTGCCGAATTTGGGTTCTGGTAGACGAGGATCTCGGGAGGAGTCATCCGCTCGCTCCCCGGGCAAAGCGGACAAAACCCCTCCTGCCGGTCCGCCTTCGCCGCGGGAAAATCGTGGGGGCGGCGCCCCCGCTCCGTGGAGATAATGACCCATCGGCCCACGATGGGGTCTTTGCGCAGTTCCGTCATGTTTCCTCCGCAAATGGGTGTGGAAGGAACGTGAAGGGTCGGGGTCGGGGTGCACCCGTCGCCGCGGGGCCTAAGGCTTACGACCCCCTATCTGCCTTCCTCCTCCTCGGCGACCGTCTTGCAATCGATGCACATCGCGGTGACCGGCCTTGCGACCAGCCGCTTTTCGCCGATCTCCCCGCCGCACCCCTCGCAAACGCCAAACGTGCCGTCATCGATCCGTTTCATGGCCTCCTTGATCTTGGCAAGGAGTTTGCGCTCCCTGTCGCGGAGGCGGAGGGTGAAGTTCCGGTTCGATTCCAGGAGGGCCCGGTCGGTGGGGTCCGGGAAGTTCTCCTCCGTGACCATGGTCATGTCGGAGACCGTTTTCCCGGCACCCGCCAGCAGCTCGTCCATCTGGCGGTTAAGCTCTTCCCTGCATTTCTCCAGAACGCCTCGTTCCATTCATCGCCCTCCCGGAGCGGCCACGAAATCATTATAGATTATATTCTTGCGCCGGAAGAGTAAATGAGAGGGGCGGATCAGGGGGGAAGGACGCCCGTCTAATGAAGCTGGAACCGGATCGGGACCTCCACCCAACCGGGTCCTTCCGGGAGCGGCACGGCACGGACCACCCCCCGGCGCGCAGCCTCGTCGAGCAGCCTGGCGCCGCTGCTCCGTGCGATGCGGATTTCCCTCGGGACGCCGCCCGTCCCGATGCGGATGCGCAAGAGCACCTCTCCTTCCTGTCCCCGCCGCACGGCCTCCTCGGGATATACGATCCGGGACTGGATCCTCTCGCGCAAATGGGACAACCCCGAGCCGGCCTCGGATCGTCCTCCCGGTTTGCCCGGACCTATGGAAGCATTCGCCGGCAGGGCCTCCCCGGCGGGGGAGATCGACGCAGTCTTCCCTTCGGAAGCCGGGAAAGAGTCGGTCGATCCGAATACCTCGCGACCTTGCATTTCGTTCGCGGAACCTGCGGGGTCTCCCGGGTCCACCCTCCCGGGGAGGGCACCCTCCTCCGGAGGACCGGAAACCTCCTCTGCAATCGTTTCCTGCGGCCGCGGCAACGGGAGAGGAGCGGCGATCGGGTTTCCCGACGACGGGGGATGATCCGCCCGGACGCGCGACTGCTCCACAGACGATCGGGGGACCGATCGCTTCGCCTCGACTCGATCTCCGCCGCTCGGCCGGACCAGGAATACGTCCACCACCCCCCGGATCGGACCTTTCGCGGGGGCTGCCCCCATCGCGAGGAAGGCGGAGAGCAGAAGGAGATGGCAGGTCGCCGACCCGAGGAGCGCCCGACGGATCCGCGGCATTTCCCCTCCCGCCATCTTTTCGTTCCCGTGCGTCATGCCGTTCTCCCTACCCCCACCCGACTCACCATCAGATCTTTACCTCTGCCCCCAGGAGGAAGTTGAACCGGGGGGACGGGAACCCTTTCCGCTCCTCGTACTGCTTATCCAGAAGATTGTTCACTTTTCCGCTGATGGCGATCTCCCGAACCCCGCCTCTCTCGATCTCCCAATGATACCTGGCGAATACGTCCACTCGCGCATACCCCGACCGCAGGATATCGCCCCCGTTGGGCGGAGCATCGAGCTGGTCGCCCTCGACCCTTACGTCCACCTGCCCTTCCCAGCGCGGAGAGGGAGAAAGAAGGAGCGAAGCCGTGCCGCGGTATCTCGGGACCCCCAGGATCCGGCGGTCGTTGGACTCGTCCCGTGTATCCGTGTACGTGTAGGCGAGCACCATCCCGATCCCGGGAAAGACGTGAAACTCCGCCTCTGCCTCCACCCCCCGCGAGTACGCCTTGCCGACGTTTCGGAGCTCCCCGAATCCGACGGGCCCGGGAACCGAGGAATCGAACTGGATCAGGTCCCGGAAGTCCTGGTGGAACCAGGTCGCCGATACCCTCCCCTTTTTCTCGAAAAACGTCACGTCGGCCCCGGCCTCCCAGGAAACCACCTCTTCGGGGGAGAGGGCGGGGTTGCCGATGGTCGGGTCGGACGTCTCCAGGACCGTCGGAACCCGGAAGCCGCGTCCTGCGGCGGCGCGTACCTTGGTCCCAAGCCGCGCAAATTCATAGAACGCAGCCACTTTCGGGTTGAACTCGGTCCCGGCCTCGGAGTTTCCGTCCAGACGAGCGCCAAGGCTCACTCCGGCATTCTTCCCCAGGCGCAACTCCTCCTGAATGTAGACGGAGCGGTTGATGGTGGAGGACGATACATCCGTATCGCCGAAGTTCGATTGCAATTCGTCCTTGCCCCGGTCCTTCTGGTACTCGACTCCCACGAACGTGGTGGAAAGCCGCCCGAGGGTCACGCGCCCCTGAAGCTCCAGCGTGATCTTGCGCGTCCTGGTGGTGTCTTCGAATTCGAAGGGGGAAACCTCGCCCTGGTCCGCAGGATCCTTTTCGCGGAAGGACTCGTGGAACGTGCTGCCGGAAGCCATGAAGGAGAGCGTTTTCGAGACCGTCGTCTCCCACCGCCCGCCAGCCAGGAAACCGCGTCGTTTCAGGTCGTGATTTTCCTCTTCGGGCGTGCCGAAGTCGATGGGAACCTCTTTTCTCCCGTGTGTGTACAGGACGATCGCATGCAGCCGGTTCCCGCTCCCTATACGAGCCTCCCCCGATCCGAGCAGGGAGACGAGCGACGTATCGTCATGGCGCAGGATGCCGTCGCTCTCAAGCCCGTTTGCTCCAAGATATGCGTTGATTCCCTTCCCCGCGCCCCGCGCGGATCCGTTCCATTGCAGGGTAGAGAAAGACCCTCCGGCAAGGCCCAATGCGTACTGTCTTCCTTCCTCTCCTTTCCGCGGGATGAAGTTCACCACTCCTCCCATCGCGTTGGAGCCGTACAGGGCGCTCTGCGGGCCGCGGATCACTTCGACGCGCTCGAAATCGGATACCTGCAGGGAGCTGATGTCGAACTCCCCGAGGGTCGGGCTGTTCACCTTGAAGCCGTCGATCATGACGAGCGTTTGCGTGCCCGCCCCCCCCCGAATCTTGATATTTTCCCGATTTCCGGCGCTGCCGCTGCGCTGGACGTCAAGGCCGGGGACCGTCCGGAGCACGTCCCCCGCCACGGCAGGAGTCTTCAATTCGATGTTTTCCCGCGTGACAACGCTCACCGAGGATCCCTGCTCGGACACCTTCTGCTCCATGCGCGTCGCGGTGATCACGATCGCATCAAGCCGGGTCACCTCCTCCGCCATGACAAGCGGGGGGAGCCCCATCGCTATTGCAGCAACCAGGAACATGATTCTCCTTCTTCGGGAACGGATCCCTCGAAACCGGAATCCTTTCATGCCTTCCTCTGCGGGGTCACTCGCACGGCCCCGGTGGCCGGGTTCCGGTCACAGACGACCGCCACGCCGAACGCGGCCAGGATATGTTCCGGCGTGAGCACCTCTTCCGGCCTGCCATGGGCCTGCACCTTCCCCCCGGATAGAAGAAATATCCGCTCTCCGTACTCCGCGCAAAGCGACAAGTCGTGCGATGCCACCAGCGCGCCGACGCCGCACGTCTCCGCAAGCCGCGTGACGATCTCGTAAAACGCCACGCGATGATAGATATCCAGATAGGCGGTCGGCTCATCCAGGAGCATGACCCGCGCTCCCTGGCCGATCGCCCTGGCTACCGAGGCCCGTTGCCGCTCCCCAGCGGAAATCTCGCGCAAACCCCGACCCCGGAGATCGGCAAGCCCGGTCATCGCAAGCGCCTTTTCCACCTCCCGGACATCCTCCGCGGTTCCCGCGCCGAAAAACCCGTGGTGGGGAAAGCGCCCGAGCATGACGTACTCTTCCACCGACATCGGGAAATCCAGGGGGGGGTCCTGCGACACGACAGAGAGAAGACGCGCCATCTCCCTCCTGCCGTACGAGGCGGGAGAGAGCCCCACCAGGCTCACCTCCCCCGAATCGGGGAGGAGAAGCCCCGAGAACAGTTTCAGGAGCGTGGATTTCCCGGCACCGTTGGGGCCCAGAAGCACGGCAACCTCGCCCTCCCCCAGCCGGAGATCCACCCCGGAGAGAACCTTTCTCTCCCCGTACCGGAACGACACGTCGCTCGCCGTCAAAAGAGGAGCGCTCACGGCGTTCCTCCGTTCCGGCGCAACAGGTACAGGAAAAAGGGGGCCCCCGAAAGTGCGGTCACGGCCCCGATGGGAATCTCTCCGGAGGGGCTTACGGTGCGCGCCAGAATGTCCGCCGCCATGAGGAATGTTCCGCCCAGGAGGAAGGCCGCCGGCAGCAGGCGCCGGTGCGCCGAGCCCACGAGGACCCTCGCGCCGTGCGGCACGATGAGCCCCACGAACCCGATAAGCCCGGAAACCGCCACCACGCTCCCCGCCAGGAGAGAGGCAGTGAGGTAGACGGCCGTCTTCATCTTTTCCACCGGCAGACCGCTCTGGAACGCCGCTTCGTCGCCCAGGAGCAAAAGGTCCATCCCCCTCGAGAGGAGGAACAGGGTTCCCGCCCCCGCCATTACATACGGAGCGAGGAGCCCTACCCTGCGGAGGGTGCCGAGACTCAAGTCCCCCATCAGCCAGTAGATGGCGCCTGGTATCCTTCCCGGCGGGGAAAGGACGACCATCATCATGATCAGCGCGTTGAGAAACGCCCCGACGACCACGCCCATCAAGATCAGTCGCTCGCGGGAGATCCCGCTCCTGCGACGGGCCAAAAGGAAGACGCCCGAGGCGGCAATCGCGGCACCGAGAAACGCACAAAACGGCAGCGGCAAAAAGGCGCCGCCAGGCATGACAAGCGTGGCGACCATCGCGCCGACCGCAGCTCCACCGGATACGCCCAGGATATATGGGTCGGCCAGCGGGTTCCGCAGAAGCGCCTGGAAAGCCACCCCGGAGGAAGAGAGCGCCCCACCCACCAGGGCGCCCAACAGTGCCCGCGGAAGCCGGAGGGAAAGGACGACCTTCGTCGCGGTGTCCGCCGACGAACCGCCCTCCCCCCCTCCCGCAATGGCCTGCCAGACCCGCGCGAGAGAGATGGGGGTGGGCCCCGTCGCGATCGAAAGCGCCATCGCACCGGCAAAAGCCGCGAACAGGGTCGAGATGACCAGGGTCGGACGCTTCACCGCCGCCCCCCCTCTTCCCGGAAGCTTGCTTCGATGCGTCGGTGGCACCACTCCCAAAGCGCCCCGGAGATCTCCTCGAGCGCCGCGACCATGCGGGGACCCGGCCGGGTCACCAGGTCCCCGTCGAGGGTTATGACCTCCCCGTCGCGGAATGCCGGGACCTCCTTCCACCGGGTCACCTCGTTCGGGAAAGATTCCACGCCGTCCATGGCGGCAAGAAAGATCATGTCCGGACTGGCAGCCAGGAGGTTTTCCACGGATAGCCGGGGATAGCGCCCGGCAAACGACGACGCCGCGTTTTCCCCCCCCGCTACCCGTAGCAGTTCGTCCAGAAACGTTCCGACTCCCGCGGCGATGACGGGGGAAGTAGAGAGGGCGAACAGCACGCGGGGTTTGGGAACCCTTTTTTCCCCGGTTGTTTCCGCACCGGGAAGGGTGCATGCATGACCGCGGGAAGCACGGGAAGCGCGGAGCCGCAAAGCAGCCGTCTCCTTCCCGGCCCTCTCCGGGACGCCAAGAAGCATGCCGATCCTCTCGATCGTTTCGAAAACCGCGTCCAGGTCCTGTGGCCCCACCGCGAAACAGGGGATCCCCATCTCCTCGAGAACCCGCACCCTTTCCTTCGGATTGCCGTCCGTCGTGCACAGGACGAGGTCGGGCCCCGCCGCGACGATCCTCTCTACGTCGGGGTCCACTACCCCTCCGATCCGGGGAAGGGAAGACGCACGGGGGGGATAATTAGCGTATCTCGTCACGCCGACGAGTGTTCCCTCCTGTCCGAGGAGGAAGACGATTTCGGTGAGGTTCGGCGCAAGGGATACGACCCGGTGGGGCCTGGACGTCAGGCGAACGGGAACGCCCCGGTCATCCTTCATCACGAGGGGGAAGGATCCCGATGCCCCCCGGGGGTAGGCGGTAAGGAAGAAAAGGAGGACGACAAGGAAAAGCCGTAGCTTCATGTCTGGGGCTGCCGTATCTCCCGCGCTGTCCGGCAGACGTTCCAAAAGAAAACCCCAACCTTCCCGGGGAGGAAACGGTTGGGGGTACTTTTTCGGCCCGCCTTCCCGACCCTTCTCCCGCGAAAGGTGATCCGGGAACATTCCCTGCCGGGCCGGTCTCCTGGCTTCCGGTTACGAACCTACTCTCCGCGCCTTCCCGGGGGGACTCCCCCAGTGGCATTGGTGCGGATTTCGTCGCCGGTTACAGTTGCGGGGCAGCGATGGACTTGCACCATCTTCCCGTTTCCCACGATCGGGCGCCCGGCGGGACATTCCATTCTGGTTGAAAGATCTACCCGCTATTCTGTCCTGCCGGGGGCTTGGAGTCAAGCAGGCGAAGCGGCCAAAACGGTCAGAGCCTAGGAGACTCCTTCCGAGCGGCAGGGGTCACAACGTCCGGGATACGATGTAGTCCGATAAGGAAGACAGGCCGTCGCGGGCGGGGGAGGCAGGAAGAAACGCGAGGAACCTCTTCCCCCGGTCCACGAAAGATTTCGCCTTGCACCTCGTGTACTCCAGCCCCCCGTTTTTCGAAACCATGCGGGCCAGGAAGGAGACCTCCCGGCCGGAGAACCTCCTGCGGTCCAGGATCTCTCCCGCCTTCCGCCGGTCCCCGTCCCCTGCTTCCCTCAGCGCGTGGATGAGCGGCAGGGTGATCTTCCCCTCGCGAAGGTCCTGGAGGGGCTGCTTCCCCAGCTCCTTCTCGGTGCCGATGTAGTCCAGGACATCGTCTACGAGCTGGAAGGCGATCCCGACCGCCTTGCCGTACTCGAACATCTGCTTCCTGCGCAAGGCGCCGGCGCCCGCCAGGACGGCCCCTGTCTCGCTCGCGGCGGCGATGAGCGACGCCGTTTTGTGGAATACGACCCGAAGGTATTCGCTCTCCGTTATCCCCCGGTCGGCTGACCGCAGGAGCTGGAGGACCTCTCCTTCGGAGAGTGAGACCAGCGTGCGGGCGTATATGCCGAGCACGTCCAGGTCGCCGTCCTCGGTCATGAGCTGCGACGCCCGCGCGAAGAGGAAATCCCCCACCAGGATGCTCACCGGGTTCCCGTAGACGACGTTCGCCGCCGGCTTGCCGCGGCGCACCACCCCGCCGTCCACCACGTCGTCGTGCAGAAGCGTCGCGTTGTGCATATATTCCGTCACGACCGACATTACGATCCTGCGCGGGCCGGTGTAGCCGCACGCCTCCGCAGCGAGGAGGAGCACCGCTGGGCGGAATCTCTTCCCCCCGGAAAGTGTGATGTGCCTGCCGACAACGGGGATCAGGGGAACGGGGGACTTGAGGTTTGCGACGAGCGCCTTCTCCACCGTGCGGAGGTTCCCTTTCAGGTACCGGAAGACCCCGCCGATGTCCGTACTTCTTCCTTTCATGGGCAAAATGACTCTATCGTAAGGGGTTTCCCACTGTCAACCAAACCGGCGATCGGATAGCATGAAGAGGTGTACAAAAGGAAGGACGCCTTCTACGCGAAGGCAAAAAAGGAAGGCTACCGCTCGCGGGCGGCATACAAACTCATGGAGCTCGCCGGCCGGGAGAAGGTCGTAAGGTCGGGCGATTTCGTGATCGACGCGGGGGCCGCGCCGGGCGGGTGGAGCCAGGTGCTCCTGGGACTCGTCGGAAAGACAGGGAAGGTCGCCGCCGTGGACATCCTCCCGATGGACCCTCTGCCGGGAGAGAACTTCCGATTCTTTCCCCGGGACGTAACGGACAACGCGCTCCCATCCGAGATCGTCGCCTTCCTCGGACGGAAGGCGGACGCGGTCGTCTCGGATGCAGCGCCGAACACGACGGGCATACCGTTTACCGACCAGGCCCGGTCGGCCGACCTGGTCCGCCACGTCCTGGTCCTCGCCAGGAAAACGCTGCGCGACGGAGGAACGCTCCTCGCCAAGATCTTCGAGGGGGCCGAAGCAGACGAGGTGGTGAGGGAACTGCGGGCTTTCTTCGGCAGTGTCCGCAGGATCCGGCCGGCGGCTACCCGGAAGGAATCGTTCGAACTCTACCTGCTGGCGCGGAAGTACCGGAGGGTCTGAAACGCGTGCCGGGCGGCTTTCCCGTCCCGCTTCCTCAAGCACTGCGTTTCGTGGATGAGCGGGGACACTCCTCAACGCTGAGGGGGGACAATCCTCAACATACTACTCGAAATAGGAATGTCCCCGGAATGTCCCCCTTTGGAGTGTCCCCCTTTGGAATGTCCCCGGTGAATGGGACCGGGCCCCTACGACGTCTTCTTCCCCACTTGGGCCAGGGCCTCCCGGATGTGTTTCACCGGCACCAGCGTGAGAGGGAATTTCGCAGAAAGCCGCTCGGCGTTGGACGCGGGGAGGAGCACCCGCGTGAACCCCATCTTCGCCGCCTCGTTCAGCCGGCTCTCCGCCATCGGGACCGCCCGTACCTCCCCCCCCAGCCCCACCTCGCCGAAGGCGGCCGTGCCTGACGGGATGACCTGGTCCTTGTAGCTTCCCGACACCGCCAGCAGGAGCGGCAGGTCCGCCGCCGTCTCATCGATCCGGATCCCTCCCGCCACGTTCACGAAGATGTCCTGGTTGTACAAGGAGAGCCCCGCCTTCTTTTCCAGGATCGCGCACAGCAGAATGACCCGGCTTCCGTCCGCCCCAAGCGACGTCCTGCGCGGCATCGCGAGGAACGACTGGCTGGCGAGCGCCTGGACCTCCACGAGAAGCGGGCGCGTCCCCTCCACCGCGGGGAAGACGATCGTCCCCGACGTCTCCCCGGACCGATCCGACAGGAAGAGCCCGGAAGGGTCCGCCACCTCGGCAAGCCCCGTCGCCCGCATCTCGAACACCCCGATCTCGTTCGTGGACCCGAACCGGTTCTTTACGGCCTTCAAGATCCTGAACGGGTGCCCCTTTTCTCCCTCGAAGTAGAGAACGGTGTCCACCAGGTGCTCGAGCACCCGCGGGCCCGCGATCGTCCCCTCCTTGGTTACGTGCCCCACGAGGAAGACCGACACCCCCGCCTTCTTCCCGTAGAAGACGAGCCTTCCCGCGCACTCGCGCACCTGCCCGACGGCTCCCGGCGCGCCGGGCAGGTCGGAGGTGAACATCGTCTGGATGGAGTCGACGATCAGGGCGAAGGGGGACAGCCCGGACGTCGCCGCGATCACCCGTTCGACCGACGTCTCGGACATCAGGTAGATCCCCGGCCCCGACACGCCGAGCCGGGAGGCGCGCAGCTTCACCTGGGCCTCGGACTCCTCCCCGGAGACGTAGAGCACCTTCCTTTCCTCGCGGGCGAGGCCTTCCGCCACCTGCAGGAGAACAGTCGATTTGCCGATCCCCGGGTCCCCGCCGGTCAGGGTGGCCGAGGAGGGGACAACGCCTCCCCCCATGACGCGGTCGAACTCGGCGATCCCGCACAGGGCCCGCTCCGAGGCGCTCTCGGACGCGTCGGCCAGGGGAATCGGCTTCGACGCGGGGAACCCTTCCGAGGCAACGCGGTACTTCGTCTCCGCCGCGGCGACCTCCTCGACGAGGGAGCCCCACTGGCCGCAGTCGGGACACTTCCCCAGCCATTTCGGGGAGGTGAAGCCGCAGGCGGTGCAGGCGTATTCGATCTTTACCTTCGCCACTTCTTTTCCACCTCCCAGGCCACCTCCTCGAACGAGGCTTTTCCGGCCCGGACGATCCTGCGCACGTCGTCGTACTCGGGGACGGGGCGCTTTGAGCCATCCGGCAGCTCCGCCTCTTTCACGCGCACCTTGCCGAACCGCGTCTCCACCGTCCCCGATCTCCTCGCGAGCTTCAGCCGGTCGCAGGCGTGGTACCTGAGACCGATGGCAGTCGACAGGGAAAAGACGGCCGCCGATACGATCTCGAGCCGCTCCTCCGGGCAGAGGATCCGAAGCACCCACCCGGGCCGGTTCTTCTTCATCGTCGCGGGGAGGACGGCGACGTCGAGCGCGCCGGCGGCAAAGGCCCTCTCCATCAGCACCTCGAACCGCTGCGGGCTCATGTCGTCGATGTTCGCCTCCACCTCGAGCACCCGGTCCCGGCCCCGCACTCCGGCTATCGTCTCCCCCTCCACCACCCGGAGGATGTTGGCCCGCCCGGGGATCTCCCTGTGTCCCACGCCGGTCCCGACTCTCCGGACGATCATCTCGGGGGGCCGCTCGAACGAGGCCTCGAAGGCCCTCAGGAGAGCCGCCCCCGTGGGGGTCACCAGTTCCCCCTCCCCTTCGCCGAGCCGCCAGGGGGCACCGGTGAGCAGCGCGAGGGTCGCCGGACCGGGGACCGGGATCTTCCCGTGGGACGACCACGCTTCGCCGGACCCTCCGGGAAGGGCCGAGCAGAAGACGGTCGGGGCCCCGAGATGCTCGAAGAGGAAGCATGCCGATACGATGTCGACGATCGCGTCCGTCGCCCCCACCTCGTGGAAATGCACCTTCTCCTTCGCGGTCCCGTGGACCTTCGCCTCGGCCTCCGCCAGTGTTTCGAAGCACAGGACGGCGCGGTCCCTGGTGCCTGCCGGGAGCGTGGACCGCCGCAGGAGGGATCCGATTTCGGGCAGGTGTCTCGGGGACGGTTCCCGGGCGGAGGGCTTGACGCTCACCCGCGTCCCCGCCATTCCCGAGGAGGATGCGCGTTCGACGGAGAGAGAGTACCCGCGGACGGCAAGACCGCGCAGCGCGCGGCGAAGCTCCTTCTCCGCGCCCGTCAAGGAGAGGAGTGCGGCGCACGCCATGTCCCCCGCGATGCCCGAGAAGCAGTCGAAGAAGAGGACCCTGCCCATGACCCCCGGCCCGATGCGGTGATTTCCCGCTCC
>JBFFGP010000006.1:0-14061 GCA_041557435.1 Candidatus Deferrimicrobiaceae bacterium
ATCTACGGGGGGAAGGGGGCGGAAAAGGAGGAACTCGCGGGGAAGCCGACCCAGGTCAAGGTCCACGACCGGACGCTCGTCGACCAGGACGGAAAGAGCGTTAGGTTCGCAAGCGACGTGATCGGGGACCGCATCGCCGTCATCGACACGTTTTTCACCACGTGCTACCAGATCTGCCCGATACTGTCCGCGATCTTCATGGAGCTGCAGGATCAGCTCGGAAGCCGGCAGGGGAGGGAGGTGGTGCTCATCTCCATCTCCGTCGACCCGGTGACGGACATCCCCCCCCGCCTGAAGGAGTACGCCCGGACCTGGAACGCAAGGCCCGGATGGGTGTTCCTCGGGGGGGAGAAGCAGGCGGTCGACCAGGTGCTCACGGGGCTCGGGATGTACGCCCCCGACTTCACCTCCCATCCGGCGATGTTCCTCGTGGGGGACGGCCGGAGCGGAGAGTGGACCCGGTACTTCGGGTTCGCTTCCCCGGTCCAGATACTGGGAAGGATCGACGAACTCGTCGCCGAGCGTGCCGCCCTCGGGAGGTGACCGCGGAACGCCCTACTCCAGTTCCTTGCGCGCCTCCCGGAGTGCCTCCCGATAGGTGGACCGGGCGCCGCCGAATTCGTCAAGGAAGCGGTCCGCGTCCTTCCCGTCCCGGAAGGCCCATTTGACCAGGCCGGTCATCACGCCGGGCTTCGTTCCCCCGATCACCCAAATCGCCTCCTCCGCCTCGACGAGCTTTCGGGTATGGTAGTCGGCCACCTTGACGGAGCGCATCTTCTTCCCTTCCTCCGCCGGAAGAATCCACGCCGCGCAGCGGAGGCTGCAGGTCCCGAAGGTTTTTCCGTCCTCGAACTCGATCAGCATCCGGCTGTGGGCGAACTCCTTCCGGTCCATCCCGCAGATGGCGCAGGCACGGTGGACGTCCACGTCTTCGAAGGCCGATGCCGGGGCGCAAAACGCGGCCAGGACGAGCAGGGCGAAAAACCACGAGCTCGACGCTTTCATCAGGACACTCCCTTCCCGGATCCGGTGACCTATCTTCGTGCCACCATCATGATAGCACGGGTCCGGCTCCTCTCCGCAGTCCCCCGACAGGGACCGAAGTGAATGATTTTCATGGATATTTCGTTCAATAAGGAAGCGGAATTTCCGCATCGATCCCCCCGCTCCCGGCATCCTAGGATAAGGAGCAATCTGCGGGAAAGGGAGGTCGTTCATGGGCAACCGGATCGGATCGCGCGTCCTCTCGCTCGCCGTGCTGGTATTCCTGATAACGGCGCTTATCGCCCCCGGCCATTCCTTCGCCGCGCAGGGGAAGGAAGAGGGGCCGGCGGCGGAGGCGAAACCGATCGAGGTGAAGATACACGACCTGGAGCTGCTCGACCAGGACGGCAGGAAGGTCCGCTTCCGCAGCGACGTGGTCGGGGACCGGATCGTGGTCATCGATACGTTTTTTACCACCTGCGGGCTCATCTGCCCGATTCTTTCCGCCATCTTCGCGGACGTGCAGGAGCGGCTGGGGGATCGCCTGGACAAGGAGGTCGCCCTCGTCTCCATTTCCGTCGACCCGAACACGGACATCCCCCCCCGCCTCAAGGAGTTCGCCGGGACGTGGGAGGCGAAGCCGGGCTGGGTGTTCCTGACGGGACAGAAGCAGACCGTTGACCAGGTGCTGGAGGGGCTGGGACTCTACAGCGCCGATTTTGCCGCCCACCCGGCGGCGTTTCTCGTGGGGGACGGGAAACGCGGGGAATGGACCCGGTTCTACGGGTTCGCCTCGCCGGAGCAGATCCTGGGAAGGGTCGACGAGCTGAGCGCCGACCGGCGGACGGGCGGGAGGTGACGCCTCGGGGGAGGCGGCCGGGTCACTCGGTCGGCTCCCAGACGTACCGCCCCGTCCGGTCGATGTAGCCGATCATCCCTCCTATCTTGACGCGCGCCAGTCCCTCGTCGAATTCCTGAGCCTCGTCGAACCGCGGCGGGATGATAAACGTCCCGTCCCGGCCGATGTATCCCCACTTCCTATTCCGCACCGCCGGCGCCATTCCCTCGGTGAACTTCAGCACGAAGTCGAAGGCGGGCTCGATCGCCACCTCTCCCGATGGGTCGATAAACCCCCATTTCCCCCCCTCGATGTGGGGGGTGGGGTCCTTTCGATACCTCCCTCCGCGGTTTACCGCGGCAAGCCCCTCCGAGAAGGGGAACGCCCCGTCCCACTTCGTCTCGATGACCACCTTCCCCGCGTTGTCGACGAACCCCCACCGTTCGGCGATCATCGCGATGGCCCGGCCCTCGAAGAAGGGCATCACCGCGTCGAACCGCGAGGTGTCGAGCGCGACATTCCCCGTCCGGTCGATGTACCTCCCCCGGCCTTTGGTCACGGCGACCGCCAGGCCTTCGGAGAAGCTGAACGCGCTCTCGTACCTCGGCGGGATCACGATCTTGCCCGCCCGGTCGACGAAGCCGAACTTGTAGGAGGAGTCGACCACCATCCCCAGACCGTCGGAGAAGGGGTAGTTCCCCGGATAAGTTATGGGGACGACCGTCTTTCCCTTTCGGTCGATGTAGCCCATCCGGTTCCCGATCCGGACGTTGGCGAGCCCTTCGCGGAAATTTCCCGCCCAGTCGTATTGCGGGGGGATCACTACCTTTCCCGTCCGGTCGATGTAGCCGCGCTTTCCGCCTTGTCCGACGCCCACCTGGACCGGGGCGAGTCCGTCGGAGAAGTTGAAGGCGGCGCCGAACCGTGGCTCTATCGTCACCTTTCCCGTGTTGTCGATGTAGCCCCACTTGCCCTTCACAACGACCGGGTAGAGGCGTGAGCCCTCCTCGCCCGGTGACGGGACGGGCGCAAGGAGAAGGGAAAGGATCAAGCATGCGGCCGATGTGTACATGGCGGATCGGATCTTCATCTACGCTGTCCTCCTGGAACCGGTGCCGTCTCTTCGTGGTAGGCGGGAAAAGAACCGCTATCTTGTTCCATATCCCGGGGGGGTCTTTTCCGGCAACTGATGGCGATTTGGAGTGAACCCCATCAGTTTGCGCGAAACACCCCCCTCCAATACTCTCCCCCCCCTTGCTCCCCCGGATGCACTCCCTATCGTATTCCCCGGGGAGGCGAAAGCCAGGTAGCACCGGGCGGTGCCGGGCGGGAAAGCGTTTCGGGATATCGGCTACTTCTTCTCTTGCAGGAGCCTGTGCAGCGCGTCGGCCTGCATGTACCCGCTGATCACCCTGCCGTCGGGCAGGACCATCGCGGGCGTCCCAGTGATCCCCAGTTTCCGGGCCCAAATTGCGGTTTCCTCCACCGCCTTCGTCTTGCACTTCGCTTCGGGGAGTTTCTTCCCGGCGAAGGCGTCGTCCAGAAGTTTCGCCGCGTTCTTCTTCCCGCAGACGATGGACAGGGCCTTCTTCACCGTATTCGGGTTGTTGTTTCGCGCGTACAACCGGACGTAGAAGGCCACCTCCGGGTCGCGCGCGACGACTTTCTTGATCTCCTCGTGGAGTTTCCTGCACCAGGGGCAGTCCGGGTCGTCGAAGACGATCACCTTTTTCTTCGCCTTGGGGTTCCCGAGGAGGACCGCGCCTGCGAGCGGGACCTTGGAGACGTCGACGCGGTTCAGGTCGATGTACCGCAGGCCGGTGAGGTTTTCCTTGTCGCTCAACCGGATGACCTGGCCGCTGAAGAGATATTTCCCCGAGTAGTCCACGTAGATGGGGTACTTCTTTCCCCCCTTCTCTACGACCACCTCCCAGGTTCCCGGAAACGGCCCCGGTCCGACGTCCACGACCCGTTCCACGATCTTCCCGAGGAGCTTTCCCGCCTCCTCCTTCGACATCTTGTGGCACTCGGTGCACTTCCTGGCCGGGCCGGCTTCCTTCTGGTAGGCGTGGGCAGCGGGAGGGCCTAAGAGCAGCAGGCAAGCGCCGACGGCAAGGATCGCCGGAAGCGATTTCATGGAATATCTCCTTCGGGCCGCACGCGGGCCCCCGTGATTACATGAGGATCGGTACCTGCCGGGCCCAGGACGGAAGCCCCCTCCTCGCCCGCTACTTTTTCGCGGACGGTGGTTTTTCCTCCAAAAGCGCAAGGATCGTCTCCGCGTCGCGGTATCCGTTTACGATCCTGCCGTCGGGCAGGATCATCGCGGGCGTGCCCCTAAGTTTTAGTTTCGCGGCCAGGCGCGCCGTGTCCTCCACGGCGGAGGTTTTGCATTCCGGGTTGGGCAGTTTCATTCCGGCGAAGGCGGCGTCCAGGAGTTTCGGGGCATCCTGCTTTCCGCACACGATCGAGCGGATCTTCCGGATCGTCCCGGGGTTGTTTTTCCGGGAGTACAGCATCACGAAGAAGGCTACGTCAGGGTTTTTGGCCACCACTTTCTTCGCCTCCGCGTGGAGCTTCGCGCAGAAATGGCAGTCGGGGTCGGAGAACTCGATGATCCTGCGCTTCGCATTTCTGCTGCCGATCACGACGGAGTTCTCGAGCGGGATGGAGGAGACGTCTACCGGGTTCAATTGCAGGAAGCGGCTCTCCGTGACGTTCTCCTTGTTGCTCAGGCGGATGACCTGGCCGCTGATGAGGAACCCCTTGGAGAAATCGATGTAGACGGGCCACTTGCGGCCATCCTTCACGATGTCGACGACCCAAAGTCCCCCGACGGGACTCGGTTCCACCTTCAATACGTTGTCCACCGCACCCGCAAGGAGATCTGCCGCCTCTTCGCGCGTCAGGCTGTGGCACTCGGTGCACTCGCCGCCTCCGCAACCCTCCTTCATGAAGGCGTGCGAAGGGGAGGAAGCAAGAAGCAAGAGGAAGGCGGTGGCGATCGTCAGGCAGATGCGGAAATTCATAATGACTCCTGAATATTTTTTGTTTGGGGACCCAGTAAACGATGATATTATAAGTCCTCCTCATTCGTTTTTGGGCGTAAATATTGGCCGACCGTCCCTTTTCAGGGCGGTGTGAATTCGATAATAGTTGCGACCAAGAATCGATATCGCTTATATTATCGTAATTTCATTTCGGCCTCAAAAATCGAAAAATGTCGTTTCGTTTAAGCCGGCTGCATGGGTGATCCTGGCGTGCCGATTGTTTTGCAATCGCTCCTGAAAATCCATGACGGGCGGGACGTACGTCAGGCACGACTGGAGAGTGTATCCCCAGCCGCCAGGGGGTCGGCAGGGGAGAGCCTTATCGCTTCAGCCAGATCGTCATGAAACAGTTCTTTAAACTCAACGACGGGGGATTCGCGATGCGAGATGCAAGACACGGGGTGGATTCGCGCCTTGGGATGGGCCTGATTCTTGCGGCCCTTCTTTTCCTCCTCTCAGCCGTTCTTCCCGCTCCTTGCCGTGCCGCCGAAATCAACCTCTCCTCACAGACATACCTTCTCTACTTCGAGAGGGATGTCGCGGGAGGGGACGACCTGCAGTTCGCTCCCCTGTACGAGTACCTCTCGGGGAGCGCACGGGAACTGGGCGGGATGCCGCTCTCCTTCCACTTCTACGGCTGGGGGCGCATCGACCTGGCGGACGACACCGATGACGACGGGACAGGAGGCGATCTTGCCAGCGCCTACCTCCAATACCTCCATCCAACAGGAAACGCCGAGATGCGCCTGGGCCGGTTCTTCCTTACGGAAGGGACGGCGGCGGAGATCATGGACGGGGTCTTCCTCAAGGGGAGGACTCCCCTGGGGTTCGGCCTCTCCGTCTTCGGTGGAGTTCCCGTCGAGCGCACTATCACCTCCACGGATACGGGCGACTCGATTTACGGGGGACGCCTGTTCTTCTCCCGCGCGGGGTTCGCGGAGATCGGAGCCACCTACCTCGTGGAAAACGGGGATTTCCAGGGGGATGACCGGGAGATGATCGGCGGGGACCTCTGGGTTTCCCCGGGCATCCCGGTGGAGCTTACCGGGCGCGCCTTCTACAATGTATCCACCAGCTCCATGGCCCAGCAGCGCTACGTCCTGCGCCTTGTGCCCGTCTCCCGCCTGGACCTGGCGTTGGGGTACGAGGAGTACAAGTACAAGGACCTGTTCCAGACGGCCCTGCATTCCGCGTTCCTCTCCCCCGCGATCGACAACACCGACGAGGTGCAGGTCCTGTTCGCCATCGTAGATTTCCAGATCGCCGAGGGACTTACGGTGGAGGCGGTGGGAAAGAGCATCGAGCACGACGTTTCCGATCCCGGAGACGCCACCCGGGGCGAGCTGGGGGTGCGGTACGTCTATAACGACCGGAAGGACGTGGGCGGGCTGTCGGTGGCCATCGTGTCGGCGGATCGGGACGAGAACGAATACCAGGAGTACCGGGCATTCGCAACCTATTCACCGGGACGGTGGCGCTTCTCGCTGGATGCCCTGACCCACCGGTACAAGGAAGAGATAAGTGGAATCGACGACGCGTACCATGTCGTGGGGTCCGCCGGCGTCCAGGTCCTTCCCTATCTGAAAGTCTCCGGCGACGTGACGTACACCCGCAGCCCGAGGTTTTCGAAGGATTACGTCGGGCTTCTCCGGATCTCGATAGACCTCAGTGCCTCGACGGAAGACGGCTTGTCGGGACGATCCGGGGAAGAGGAAACGGAGGCCGCGGCGGCGGCGGAAACGCCGCCTGTCGAGACCGCGCCCTCTCCGGAAACCGCTCCCGCAACGCCTGAGACAGAGCTCCCGGCGGTCGCTTCCGCCCCGGAAACCGTTCCCGCGAAGCCGGAGACAGGGCTCCCGGGTGCCGACGCTGCCGCGGGTGATGTCGCCGCACCGCCTGCAGGCCTTCCGGCCGGAGAAGAGATCACCGGGGGGACCGCGAAAGCGCTGCCGCCCGTTCCGGTTGCGCCCCCGACGCCGCGGGCAGGCAGGCAGGCAAAGGCCGTTTCCGGACCGGCCGCCTATCTCGACCTAATGGCGTCGGAGATCCGGGCGACATTCCAGGATGCCATCGTCGGGCGGGAGGGGGAGATCGTGGAGTTCACCCTGCCGTCGGACCTCGTGTTCGGCGTTGGCAGTGCGGTCGTTACGCCGGCGGCAAGGGAGTCCCTCGCCATGGCGGCGGAGATCCTTACGCGGTACCCGGAGACGCTGGTGACGATCGAAGGCCATACCGATTCGATGGGAATGGTTGAATCCAACCAGGAACTGAGCGAGAAGCGCGCCCGGTCCGTTTTCGACATCCTCGTGCAGAACGGGGTCGCACCGCTGCGCCTCAGCATGCGCGGGTACGGGGAGCGCTTCCCCGTCGCCGACAATTCGACGGCGGAAGGCCGGCAGGCCAACCGGCGCGTCCAGATGAAGATCCGCCCGGACAGGAACCTGAAGTCCCGGCAAGGGCAGGGGGGATAGACATGGAAAAACTTTGGAGATCTCTCCGCCGTCCAGGAGACGGTGCGGAACTTCACACCACTCGACCAGACACGGAGGCGACACAATTGAGACCCGGATCCATCTCCTCGCGCGCGGAAAAAGGCGGGCGGTTCCCTATCGTATATCCGGTTTTGCTGTTCGTCGCCGCGGTCGTCCTCTCCCTGTCCCTCGGTTGCGCCGTCCTGTCCCAGGAGGAGTCCGTCCCGCCGAAACACCCGGAGGATCTGGCCGCATGGCGTGCCGACTGCCGGGAATGCCACGAAGACGTATCCACGGGGGCGTTGAAACCGTACGCCACCTTCCGGCACTCCATCGTGTTCATCAACCAGCACTCGATGTATGCGTCGCAAGGGCAGAACCTGTGCGCGGCGTGCCACGCCCCCTCGTTCTGCCAGACGTGCCACGTCCGGAAGGAAGAATTGAAGCCGAACACGAAGATGGGGGACCGGCCCGACCGGGTTCTCCCGCACCGCGGGGATTACATCGTGCTGCACCAGATCGACGGGCGCCTCGACCCCGGCTCGTGCTTCCGGTGCCACGGGAACAAGAACGACGGCAAGTGCCGGGCCTGCCACCGGTGAGGCAGGAGGCATGTTCCGGTTTGCGGGAACTGTGAAACGGAGGGAAGCGGAAATGGGCAAGAAGAACTCAGTCCGGTCCCTGTGGCCGGTCCTGTTCGGGATTCTTGTAGCCGTCGGGTTCGGCGGGTGTTCGTCCGGCCCCACATCATCCGGCCTGGGCCTCCTTGACGCCCAGGGGAACCACCCCTCGGGATGGATTACCACCCATCCGGCTTTCGCGCGTCCCGACGGCAGGGCGTGCACGGAGTGCCACGGGTCCGTAACGAACGAGGCGCAGTCCGGCGGGATCGCCAACGTTTCCTGCTTCACCGCCTCCCGGAACGGGGCAGGGTGCCACGCGAACGGCCCGGCCTTCCATCCGTTGAACTGGCTGAACAAGGCGGGCGGCAGCTTCCACGGAACCGCCTTCGCAGACAACGTACTCATCAACGGCCGTGGCTGCACCGTATGCCACGATCCGAGCAACCCGGCGGAACCCCCGGGGTTTATCTGCCTTGACTGCCACTTCACGATCGACGGACAGCGGGTTCCGTCCGGGTCGGCCTATGTCCACGGGCAGATCACGGGGCACTCCTCGTTTCTCTCGGACAACGCGGTGAACTCCGTGTGCCAGCAATGCCACGAGACCAACAACACCTTCGGCCAGATGCCGCAGCCGTTCTGCCACAATTGCCACGAGCCGTTCCCCACGGCGTTCCACCCCACGGGGTGGGCGAATCCCGATGCGCACGGCCCCTCGGCGAAGTCGGCGCCGGGGATAGTAAGCGGGTTCGCTTTCTGCCAGACGTGCCACGGCGATGATTTCGCGGGCAGCGGCAACGCGCCTTCCTGTCTGAACAACGCCTTCTGTCACGGTTCCGGGGTCGTGTCTCCCCATTCGCCTTCCCCGTGGAGGTTGGCCGTGAGGACGCATACGAACACGGGTGCAGGAAACGCGGATGTGTGCGCACTCTGCCACCTGGGCGGCGGATCGGTTGTCATAACCCCGCCGACACCTGTCCCGGGCGGGGTCACGCCGGGGTGTTTCAACAACACCCTCTGTCACGAGGACGTAAGCGGCGCGCCGCACGCAGTGCGCCCTTTCCCGGACCACCCGACGCGGGCGCAAGCCGAGTTCGATACGTTCTGCAATTCGTGCCACAATATCAACCCGCCGCGCCTGCTGGCCAATGCCCACGTTTGCACGGAGTGCCACGCGGGGGGGGATCCCCTGACGGTGGGAAATTGCGCCTCCTGCCATGCCGATCCGCCCGACGGGCTGGCACCGGTGGGCGGCGTCTTCCCGAATATCGAGGGGGGCCACGCGGAGCACAACGCGCTCGATAGCGTCGCCGGGGTCTGCGACACCTGCCACAATGGCGGCGGCACGGGGACAGGGCTCCAGCACTTCTACAACAGCACGGTCGACGTTGCGTTTCAAAACCTCCTCTTCAAGGCCAATTCGGGAAACCTACTGTTCACGGCGGCGGACAACACTTGCAGCAATGTGAGCTGTCACGGCGGTATCAAGACCCCCAACTGGCGGACGGGGATGATCGACGTGAACACCAATGCCGGATGCCTGCAATGCCACGCCTTCGGCACGAATGAGTTCAACAGTTTCAATTCGGGGGAGCACGACAAGCACGTCATTGAAGAGGGTTTGCAGTGCAGGGAATGCCACGACATGGACCTTGCCACCCCCGGGGCACAAAACCATTTCGCTTTCCTGGGTACGACCCAGATGGAAGGGCCGGCAAGCGACACCTTCCAGAACTCTACCGGTACTGTCGTTTACACTCCCGGGGCGCCGGGGACGGGGACCTGTACGGGGACGTGCCACGGGGAGGACCACAACAACGATGATTGGTGATACGGTTCCGGTGATGCTGAAGAATCCGTAGTCATATCATATGGAAACCGCAAAGGAAGCCCCGGGGGCACCGACCCCCGGGGCTTTGCATCCAAATCCGAAAAAAGGGATCTCCGGAGAATGGTCTTACGTTCCTGTAATTATTATTCATCATAACAGTAATAAAGTGCCGTTTTTTTTGGGCAAATTATACCAAAATGCTGGCCCACACTTTGCATGCAAGTTGTTCCTATTTAGGGAAAAGATGGCGAGATGGAATGGGGGTCCGACGTCTTGCCGCCCGGGGGGGATGCATGTTCCGTTTGGAGAATTCCGGGAGACTGGGGGGAACAGGAAAGAGGAGATGGAGTGCAATCTTGCCCCTGTGGCCGATCCTCTTTGGGATATTCGTAGGATTGGTATCCGGCGGGTGCTCGTCCGGCCCCACCACGTCGGCATTCAGCCTTGTAGATGAACAGGGGAGCCATCCCGCGAACTTCCTCTCGACCCATCCGGGCTTTGTCGGTTCCGCGGCGAGCGAGTGCAGGCCGTGCCACGGGGACGATCTGACCGGGGGGATCGCGAACGCCTCCTGTTTCACTGCTTCTTGCCATCACGGCACGGTTCCTAGCTGGGCCTCTCCCACGGCGCACGGCGCGTCGGCGAAAAGAGTCCCAGGGAATTCGGGTTTTGCCTCCTGCCAGATCTGCCACGGGGCCGATTTCGCGGGCGGCGAATCGCTCGTGTCCTGCCTGGATAACCCGGCATGTCACGGCAGCGGGGTAGACTCTCCTCATCCTGCGGCACCGTGGAGAGGATCGGCAACGACGCACACGGATACGGCTCCGCAGAATGCGTCGGTATGCGCCCTGTGCCACCTGGGAGGGGGAAGCCTGGTGATAACCCCTCCGACGACGCCCCCCTCGGGAAGCAACCCGGGGTGTTTCAACAACACTCTGTGCCACGGGGATGCAAGTGCTCCGCATGCCCTGGGAGATGTCTGGCTAAATCCCACCAGCGCGAGTTTCCACGGAGTGGACTCCAGCCTGAACGCCAAGCAGGACCTTGCATTCTGCCAGACGTGCCATGGAACTCCGGGAACGACGCAGTTTGACGGCGGGTCCGCGCCGACCGCCTGCTCCGCTTCCACATGCCATCCCGACGCCAAGGCCCATCCCATCCCCTGGTTCGAGGCGCCGCAGCCGTTCCCGAATTACGTGGCCTCCCACCGCGATTCCGGGAACCGCGATGCGGCGTGCGCCATCTGCCACAAGGTGGATGGCCCGGGCAACGGACCGGATCCGGCGGCGCCGAGCTGTTTCACCGATTCCCGAAACGGGACATCCTGCCACGCCAACGGGCCGGGGAACGCAAATCACTCCGTCCCGTTCCTTGGTACGGCCCACACCGCCGTTACACAAACGGGATTCGACGGGAACTGCACGAACTGCCATGCCGTCACGGGCACATCGCCGCTTTCCTCGGCCCCGCTATGCACGATATGCCACCAGGCAGGGTCTCCTCTGGCGCAGGCGAACTGCACCTCCTGCCACGCCGAGCCTCCAGTGGGAAGCGTGTACCCGGACGTCGCCGGCAGGCACGCCAAGCACGATGCGCTGACGGGAGTAACGGGAATCTGCACGTCCTGTCACGAGGGACTGGACTCGGGAACTTCGGGGCATTACGAACGGGCCAACGCGCGGCCGGGGAAAGACGCGCTGCGGGTGGAACCGGGGGACGCGCAGTTCATGGCCAAGTTCCACGCGAAATCCGGCACGGCGTCGTTCAACAGTTCGGCGTTTACCTGTTCCAACGTGAGCTGCCATGGTGGAATCACGACCCCGAGCTGGCGGACGGGCACGATCAGCGTGAACACGAACGCCGGATGCCTTACGTGCCACACGCTCGGCACGGCACAGGGGACGCCGGAGAACAACAGCCCCTTCTCGGGCCTGCATTCGTTCCACCTGGGCGGGACGGTCAACGCGCTCTGCACGGAGTGCCACGACATGGCGAACGGGACCACGGGCGCCTTGAACCACTTCACGTCCCTCGATACGACGCCGATGGAAGGGCCCGCAAACCAGACGTTGACCTTCCCGGGACTTACGGGAGCCTCCTACGACTCCCAGAACCAGACCTGCTCCCTGACATGCCATGGAACGACCCATGCCTCGTTCTCCTGGTCGGGGACGGGGGGTGGGTTCCATGCCGTTCCCTACCTGGATCCCGCCCACACCCAGGTAACGCAGGCAGGGTTCGATGGAAACTGTTCGACCTGCCACGCCGTCACGGGCACCTCGCCACTCTCCTCGGCGCCACTTTGCACGACGTGCCACCAGGCGGGGTCCCCCTTGACGCTTGCGAACTGCACCTCCTGCCACGCCAAGCCTCCGGTGGGAAGCGTGTACCCGGAAGTCGCCGGGAGGCATGCAAAGCATAACGCGCTGGCGGGGATCACGGATATCTGCACCACGTGCCACGACACGTTCGAATCCGGCACGCAGGCACACTACGACCGGGCCAACGCGCGGCCGGGGATGGATGCGCTGCGGGTGGAGCCGGGGGACACGAAGTTCCTTGGCACCTTCAACGCGAAATCCGGCACGGCCTCGTTCAACAGTTCGGCGTTTACCTGTTCCAACGTGAGCTGCCACGGCGGGATCACGGCTCCCAGCTGGCGGACGGGGACGATCGACGTGAACACCGACTCCGGCTGCCTTGCGTGCCACACCCTCGGCACGGCGCTGGGAGTACCGGAGAACAACAGTCCCTTCTCGGGCCGTCACACAAAGCATCTGACCGGCCTGGGGAGCAAGGGGAACGCGGTCTGCTCGGAGTGCCACGACATGGCGAACGCGACCGCGGGCGCCTCGAACCACTTCGCGTTCCTCGATACGCCGCAGATGGAGGGCAACGCGGGCCAGACCGTCGAGCCCCTGGGCGTAGCCGCCAACTACAATTCCTCGAACCAGAACTGCACGGTAACCTGCCATACGCAGAGCCACGACGGGTGGCTTTGGGAAGGCCCCGCCGCGTCCCATGCCCTGGGTTCTGCCTGGACCGATCCGAACGCGGGTTTCCACGGCCTGACGGCCAAGAGCGATTTGACCGATTGCCAGTCGTGCCACAGTCAATCCGGCACGATCGCGTTCGCCGGGGGCACCGCGGTGACCTCCTGCGCGGCGTGCCACCCTGCTGCCAGGGCCCATCCCATTCCCTGGAACGAAGCTCCCCAGACCGGATTCCCACCCTATACGGCTTCCCACCGCAACTCCGGGAACCAGAGCGTGGCCTGCGCGGTCTGCCACAAGGTGGACGGGGCCGGGGCAGGACCCGACCCGGGAGCACCGAGCTGTTTCTCCGCTTCCTTCAACAGCGTCACCTGTCACTCGGGAGGCCCGGGCGCGGCGAACCACAGCGTTCCCAACATCGATAACACGCATTTCCAGGCGGTACAGGCTGATTTCGACAGCGATTGCTCGAGCTGCCACTCCCTCTCGGGGACCTCCCCCGTGTCGGCAGCCCCCAACTGCGCGTCGTGCCACACGAACGTCGCATCCTCGAACCCCCTGACAACGAAGGACTGCACCTCCTGCCACGCCGATCCCCCGACGGGGACCACCTATCCGAACATCGCGCGGAAGCATGTCAAGCACAATGCGCTGCCGGAAGTCACGGGGGTGTGCAGCGCCTGTCATGACGGGCTGGACCCCGGCACCGGGGCATCCGCGCAGCTGGCGCATTATACGCGTGCGAAATCGCAGACGTCCCCGGGCGACGTGGCGATTCTTTCCACGTACGACGCGAAAAACGCGACGGCGTCCTTCGGTTCCTTTAACTGCTCCAACGTGAGCTGCCACGGCGGGCAGACGATCAACTGGGATAACGGTTCGATCAACGTGAATACTGACACCGGTTGCAACCAGTGCCACCGATTAAGGACGCAGTCGGATCAGTGGAACAGCCCCTTCTCCGGCGAGCATAGGCGCAACCAACACGTGAACGCCGGCTGCACCGCCTGCCACAACACGACGAAACTCGCGGACCCGGCCGCGGGGAGGCATTTCCTCAACCTGAGCACGACGGCGATGGAGGTGCGCGGATCCGTGACGATCGGCGGAGGCACCACGGATGTGGCGACCTACAGTCCGGGAGTCACCGTCGGCACGGGAAGCTGCACCCCGAATTCCGGGGCGGGTTGCCACGGGACGAAAGACTGGTAATTTCTCGAGTGCCGATCCGAATAGATGGGGTTCCTTGTAAATCCCGATAAGGCCCCGGA
>JBFFGP010000007.1:0-13033 GCA_041557435.1 Candidatus Deferrimicrobiaceae bacterium
CGCCCGGAAGCCGGGCGGCGCGCGCGAGGAGCCGGCATGGTACATGGCCGTTCAGTCCGTAAACGATACCGCCTCGAAAACCGACCGGGATTCGCAAACCGAGGTGGTCCGCTTGGCACGGGAGTACGAGCGTGCGTTGCCGAAGGGCGAAAGGATCGCCCAGGTCCTCCTCGACCGGGGGCGAGCCCATTTCAACCTGCGGGAATTCGCCGAGGCGGCGGAAACGGCCCACAAAGCGGCGCTCCTCCTCCCCGACGGACCGGACCGCAGGAAGGCCCAAAGGCTTTCGGGAGATGCCCGGTTCCAGATATCCGATTACGCCGGGGCGGAAAAAGCGTTCCGGGAGATCCTCGCGGGGTCCCCTACACCGAAGGAAAGGCAGAACGCAATGAAGTGGGTCGCATTTTCCCTGTTCCGTCGCGCGGAGGAGATGCCCCCGGAGAAGGCGCAAGCGGCGGCCGATCTCTTCACCCGGGTGGCCCGGGAGTTTCCCACCCACGAGATCGCGCAAACCGCTATGTTTCGCGCCGGCACGGCGAGCGTGGAAGCGGGGAAAACATCCGATGCGATCACCGCCTTCCTTGCCGTGGAATCGGCAGGTTTGGACAATACCCTTGGCACCGATTCCACCCGTTGGCTCGCCCGCCTGTACGAAAAGACCGGGGACCGCGCTGCCGCCGCGGAGCGGTATGAGCGCCTGGGGGCAAAAGAAGTGTCCGGAGCGGAGAAGGGGAAGCTCCTGCTGCGGGCGGCCGAACTTTTCACGGGAAACGACGAAGCCCGGTCACGGCGGAATTTCGCCGCCGGTGCCTCCCTTCCGGAGACCCCCCCCGACGTGCGGATGTCGAGCTTCTTCCGGGCGGCGGAGAGCGCAAGGGCGGAGGGGAAGATCGAGGAGGCGGACCGGTATTTCGAGGAAACCGTAAACGCCCATCGCAGAGCCCCCTCGGTCCTCCCCGAAGTTGCAGGAAAGGCCCTGTTCCAGAGGGCGGAGTTCCGGTTCGCCCGGTACCGGACCCTCTCCATCGTCCCGCCCCTTACGAAAACATTCGCTGCGAAACAGGCCGCGCTGGAGGCTTCCGCTTCCCTCTACGTGGAGGCGGTCCGCATCGGCGACGCCGATACCATCTCCGCTTCCCTGCACCGCCTCGGGGAGGGATTCGAGGACTTCCGGACCGCGATCCTCGCTTCCCCCCCCCCACGGGGACTCTCCGAGCCGGAGCGAGAGGAGTACGTCTTCCTGCTGGAAGAGAAAGCCGCACCGATCGAGGAAAAGGCGATCGACGCCTACCAGAAGAACCTCCGGCAGGCCGTCGCGGCGGATTTTTTCTCCCCCTGGGTGAAAAAGACCCTGAATAGGCTTATTGCGCTAAGGCCCGCCCGGTTTGCCAAGAAGAGAGAGTATGCCTTCCCGGTCGTACCCGTCCCCGAATTTGTCGGGGTCATCGAAAGGGGGAAACGATGAGCGTCCGGGAAGCGGTGACGACGGCCTGCGCCCTCATCGCCCTGGGGCTGGCAGCCTGCGCCCCGCGTCATGCCATCCGGATTCCCTCCCCTCCCGCGGAGGTCAGGAAGGAAGCCGCGATCCCCCGGGCAAAACCTCCGGGAAAGGCGCTGGTGCCCCCCCCACCCGACTACGGCAAGCTGTATGCGGAGGCGATCGATCAGACAAAGAAGGCCATCGCACGGGCGAAGGCGACGGAAGCCCTTCCGCATTGGAAACGGCTGGAGGACAGCTCCTGGCGGGCGGACGCCATCTACCACCAGGGTGTTCTCCACCACATTGCGGGAGAACTCGACAAAGCGGCGGACCAATACCGGCGCGTTCTTTCCGCCTCCCCTTCCTTCGAACCGGCCGCTGCGAACCTTCTCGGTATCTACCTCCTCCGCGGAGAGAAGCAGAAGATGGAATCCCTAACCGCCGGGATCTTCCCGCCGGGGTCCGATCCTTCCCTGGGGATGCTGCCCGAGCTGCAGGCCAACCTGGGGTCGGCACTCCTGGAAACGGGGCGGCAGGACGAGGCGGCCATTCTCTTCCTCGCTCTCAAGGCACGCAAGCCGCGCATTCCCTCCCTTCCCTGGAACATGGCGGTCCTGGCATATCGCGAAGGCGACAGGGATACGGCGAAAAAACTGGCGGGCAACCTTCCTCCCGAAGTCGCATCACTCTATCCCGTGGTTGCTTCCCGGGTGGCCTGGACACCGGATAGGGAGACGGTCCCGGTTCTGGACACGGTTCCCGCAAGCCAGCCTCGGCTTGCCAGCCTTTCCCGGAACCTCGCCGCGTTTTCGGAATACCGGAAAGGGAACCTCGAGGCGGCGGAACGCCACCTCCTTCCGTCGGTAACCGACAACACCGCACCGGCCGAGCTGATCTCCAACTTGGGCATCCTGAAATTGGAAATGGGGAAATGGAAGGAGGCGCGCGCAAGTCTCGAGAGAGTGACAACGGAACACCCTTCGTTGCCGGAAGGGTGGCTCAATCTCGGAATCTTCCTGGAAGTGTACGAAGGGAACCCGCAAAGGGCGCGGGAATGCTACAAAACCTATGTTAAACTTAATGGTTATCGAAAACAGGAGGTAGATGCGTGGATCGGATGGCTTCCGGAGTCATCGCCGTCGTCGCCGCGACCCTGATCGTTTTCGCCTTCCCCGCCCACGGCAAGGAGCCGAAAACGGAAAGAAAAGGGAGCATCCGCCAGACAGACAGCGGGCGGAAGAAGGGCGATGCCAGGCTGGGCGAGGTCGAGATCCTCGGGAGCGCGGAGCACCCGCAGATTCTATTCTTCCTCCCGCGAGCGAAGTTTCGCCTCCTTCCTTTGCGGGACGACGAAGGTGAGAAGAAAATCATCTTACTGGACGATAAGGTTAAGGGAGAGAATCCCAAATAGCCCAGCAAGTCAAAACGGCACAGGCCGCATTCGGATGAATCGATGAATGGGGAACTTCATTTTCAGGCAATTCCGATAACGCTTGATTTCCGGCAGCGTACCCTGTTCCGATTTGCCCTGGCCGTGTCGGTATTTCTTCACATCGCCGGGTTTCTGACGAGTCCGTACTGGCAGCCGATTCCGCGGGCAGCAGAGGATATCGTTACCGTGGACCTTGCCGACATACCGGCCGAGGAGATGCCGAAGCTCCCCCGGATGCAGATCGAGGAGCCGACCCCCGATGTGCCGCAGGCAATTCGGACTCCCTCGCCTACCGTCCCCAAATCCCCGCCCCCGTCGAGGGAGATGATCCGAAAACGGGTTGCCTCGAGGGGACTTCTCAAGATGCTTCCCAAGGAGAAGGAGGGTTCCGGACCCGTCGGAGACCCCTTGTCCGGCATCAAGGTGCCGTCGGACATCCGCCTCCCGTCAAAGAGCACACCCGTACCGGCCGATTATCGGCCGAGCGGCTCGCTCGATGAAGATGTCGCCGCGGTGAAAAGGAAGAATCCCGGGATCGGGAAGCAGGTGGCTGCCGCCCCCAAGTCGTCCACGGTTCTCGCCTCGAAGATCTTCTTTACCGACGCCGGACTCGAAGGGGAAATCAGCGGAGGGATAGACGACCGAAACCGGTCGATCGGCCAGATCGCCGCGACGGTGAAGCAATATCGGAGCGGGATCAAATACGTATACAACAAGGAGCTTATTACGAACCCGAGCCTCAGCGGAAAGCTCACCGTGTCGTTCGTCATCCGGCCGGATGGGGCGGTGGAGAGGCCGGAGATCCGGCAAAGCAGCCTGAACTGGCCTTCCCTGGAGAAAGCCGTGCTGAAAAGGATGCAGCACTGGAAATTCCCGAAATCCCAAGGTGCCCCCGTTCGCGTTACGTTCCCGTTTGTATTTCACCCCGAGATGTAGCCACCGCCTTGACCACCCGATACGCATTGTCCTCCTGGCTTTGGACCCTGGCGGTCATCGGGCTATGGTCCTGCCCCCTGTTCGCCGGTTCCGCTTCGATGCGGGAAGACCTCTTTCCTTCTCCCGTTCCCGGTCGCAGCGTGCAGGACATCGTCCTGGCCGCCGGCGGCGCGGACGTTCCCGAACGGAAAGGGAGAGAAACGGAAGAGCGGCTCACGAGGATCGAACAGGCAATGGTGGCCAGGGACAAGGATTCTCTCCCCCTGCTCCGGAAATGGGCTACCTGGAACGGCGACGAGAGAGTACGGGAAAGGAGCATCGGCGCGCTGACGCTGATACGCGACGCGGACTCCTCGCGCCTTTTCCTCGATAGGCTTTCCCGGGACCCGTCCCCCCGGGTACGGCGCGCCGCCGCGGAGGCTATCGGGATTCTGAACTTGTCCGGCACGACCTCCCAGGTGGCCAAGATCCTCGGAAAGGACACGGACCCTTACGTCCGGGCCGAGTGTGCTCGCGCGCTCGGCCGCATCAAGGCCCGGGACGGCGGAGCCGCACTCATGGTATCTCTCGTCAAGGATCCCTCCCCCGAGGTCCGGGCCCTTTGCGCCGACGCACTATCCAACCTTCGTATCCCGGAATCCCCCGAACTCCTTCGGGTCGTGGCGCAACAGGATTCCTCCACGCTCGTGCGCATATACGCCGTGCGGGCGCTGGCCGTCGTCGACCCCGCCGGATCTGCCCCCGTGTTCCGGTCCGTATGGGAAGGATCGACCGATCCGGACCTCCGCGTGGCGGCATACCGGGGGTTGTTGCTTTCCAGAAGTAGCGGGGACTGGGAGTCCGTCGGCCTGGCGGATTTCGACGAGAGGATCCGGTTTCTCGCGTTCCGGTCCTGGCTCTCCCACGCCATCCCGTCTCGCCCGGGAGCCGGCCTTCCCCGCAACCCCGAGCCCATAGCAACGCTCGAGGCATTCCTCAAGGACCCCGTACGCGGGATCCGCGAACTGGCGAAAAATGCTCTGGAGAGGCAGGGATTCGCGGTCCGGCCGGACGGCTTCGGGTACGCCATCGAGAAGTAGGGCGAAGAATCCGCCCCGAAAACGGTTCGGAATCCGGACAGCGAAAACCCGAGGTCGACCCGGGACCCGCAGCGATGCGGGGGGAGTCCGCGAGGCGAATTGCGGGGACACTCCTCTCCCGTATTCCGGAGATGAATCAGGAATGTCCCCGGTGGATTGTGTCGAGCGGAACCGGCAGCGAGCGGGCGGAGGTCGCGAGCTACGCCTAAGGGGACTTCCCCCCGCGAGCTTGGGTCCCGGGTCGCCGGCGCAGCGGACGCAAGGGGGACGCTTTTGTTCCCACCCGCCCCCGGCGGTACGCGGATTGCACACTCCATACCCATCCGGTTCGGGCCATGTTGTACGGAAGAACCGGCAAACGGCAAAAACCAGGGAGGGGGCGGTTGCTCGTTCGCGTTCTCGCGTCTACCATCGCGGGGATCGATGCGATCCCCGTGGAAGTGGAGACCGATATATCGAAGGGGCTCCCCTCCTACACGATCGTGGGGCTGCCGGGAGGAGCGGTGCGGGAGAGCGCGGACCGGGTGCGGGCGGCCATCCGCAACTCCGGCTACCCGTTCCCGGGGCGGAAGATCACCATCAACCTCGCGCCGGCCGACGTGAGGAAGAACGGAGCCCTCCTCGACCTGCCCATCGCCCTCTCCATTCTCTGCGCGGAAGGACTCGTCCCGGCAGATGCTTTGGGAAAATACCTGATCGGAGGGGAGCTATCCCTCGACGGCTCCGTCAAACCGGTGCGAGGCGTCCTCTCCCAGGCACTTCTCGCCAGGCAGACGGGCCTGTCGGGAATCATCGTCCCGGCCGCCAATTTCGAGGAAGCCGGAATCGTTCCCGGTCTCGAAGTCACTCCCGCGGAGACCCTCCGCGATTCAGTGGCGGCACTGTCCGGCGAGATCCATCCCCCGCACAAATGCCGGCGGACTCCACTCCACGCCTCCGGCGACTTCCGCGGGCCGGACCTACGGGACGTGGTGGGCCAGCCGGTGGCACGAAGGGCGCTGGAGATCGCGGCCGCCGGGGGGCATGCCCTTCTCCTCTCCGGCCCCCCCGGGTGTGGCAAGACGATGCTCGCGGAGCGGATGCCGGGAATCCTGCCCGACTTCGAGGAGGACGAAGCGCTCGAGACGGCAAAAATCTACAGCGCCGTGGGCGAGCCTCCCTGGCCGCGCCTCATGACGCGACGCCCTTTTCGCACCGCCCATCATTCCGTGACCCCCGCCGGGCTTGTGGGCGGCGGAAATCCCCCACGCCCGGGGGAGATCACCTTCGCGCACGGCGGGGTACTCTTCCTGGACGAGTTCTCCGAGTTCCGGCGGGATTCCCGGGAAGCGCTTCGACAGCCCCTCGAGTCCGGGGAAATCCGCATCGTAAGGGCAGGCAACGTCTACCGGTTCCCCTCCCGGTTCCTGCTCCTCGCGGCGACGAACCTGTGCCCGTGCGGAAGCGCCGGCCACACGAAACGTATCTGTCGGTGCTCTCCCCCCGTCCTCCACCGATTCTCACAGAAATTCTCCGGTCCTCTCCTGGACCGCTTCGACCTGTCGGTCACGGTCGCCCCCCTGTCCGCCGACGATTGGTCCGCAACGTCCGGCGGAGAGGAGTCGGCCGCCGTCGGGCGGCGCGTAGCAAAGGCCCGCCGCACGCAATCCCGCCGCTTCGCCGGACGCCCCTTCCGGACGAACGGGACGGCGGGCGTTCCCTATTCCGAGATTACCTCCTCCTTCTCCCCCGAGGCGCGCGCGTTCCTGGTGCGAGCTGCCGATCGGATGGCCCTTTCCGGAAGGGGGATCGGGAAGGCGGCCCGGGTAGCGAGAACGATCGCCGACCTGGCGGAGGAAATGTCCGTGTCCCTGACCCACGTCGCGGAGGCCCTCCAGTACCGGCTTCCGGAGTTCGCCCTCCCGGGCCACGAGAAAGCCCATTCCGGGGCGGCATCGCCCCCGCGGACGGTATGACCGGTACGGCGGCATGATGAATTTCCTCTGCTTGCAGGAAGGGACGAGGGCTATAACCGGTCCGCGATGTCCCAGAACACCTTTTCCACGTAATTGCGGAATCCGTGGATGAAGGCGCATCGTTTGTTAAATCGGGCCAGCGAACCGCAAAAGTACAGCCCGGGAAGGGTGGAACGCCCCGTGGGAGAGATCACGGGGTACCCGTCTTTCTCGGTCTGCACACTCCCGCCGTTGATCGGGATCCACGACGGACGATACCCCGTGGCGCAGATGATCCAGTCGAATTCCTTCTCCTCACCGTTTTGGAACCGGACCCTGCGTCCCGCCACGTGAACCGGAGGGTCCGCCTCCCGGAGAGAGATGATGCCGAACCGGACGCACTCCTTGAGGGTGCTTTCCGACGATCCCCGGATGTGCTCCAGGTCCCCCGTCTCGCTGAAGTACCGCATGGGCCCCCGCGTGCAGAGCGTGACCCGGGCTGTCCCGGCCAGCTCCATGGCGATCTCCGCGGCGGAGTTCCCGCCGCCGATGATCAGGACCCGCCTCTCCAGGTACGCCATGCAATGGATAAAATCGGAAGAGTGGATGGCGAACGGGTTCGACTCGACTCCCGGGATGTCGGGAAACGACGGCACCGACGTGTAGCCCGTCGCGATGACCAGAAACCGGCAGGACATCTCGCCAGCCGATGTTTCGACGGCAAACCCCTCCGGGATGACGGCGGCGCGAATTGCGGCCGTGTTCTCGACGATTCGAAGCATATTTTCCCGGGCGAATGCATCCACATAGCAGAGGAAATCCTCCCGGCTGGGGAACGGCTTCCGGATGCCGGGAATCGCCCAGAGGGGGTGCTTGAGCGAAAGCGACGTCCAGTCGGTGCCCGGTACGGAAGGGGACAGAAGCGTCATCCCCTGACGCATCATGCGCCACGACTGGGCGATCTTGCCCCGCTCCAGGACCTGGTAGTCGATCCTGTGGTCCTCGAGATAATGCGCCAGGAGGAGACCCCCCGGGCCGCCCCCGACGATGATCACTTCCTGCATCGTTTCCCTTTCCCGCCTTGGAGGGTGTAAACTATACTATATCACCGGAAAACCGCGATTTCCGAGTTGACAGGAAATCCGGACTTTCCTATAGTATATGGTTCTTAACGTTGTCTCCGGAGGATCGAACGAATGTATGCCGTGGTGCGCACCGGAGGAAAGCAGATTCGCGTTTCTCCCGGGGATGTTATCAAGGTGGAAAAGCTCCCTCAGGAGCCCGGACAGACCGTGGAGCTCTCGGACGTGCTGCTCGTCTCTTCCGAGGAGGGCACGGCGGTGGGAACCCCCACGGTCCCCAACGCGAAGGTCGTCTGCATGTCCCTCGGAGACGGGAAAGCGAAGAAGATCGTCGTCTACAAGTACAAGCGGCGAAAGGGGTACGCGCGGAAGCAGGGTCACCGCCAGGCGTTCACGCGGCTTTCGATCCAGGAAATCCTGGTGGGATAAAACCCCCGGGGAGAGAGGTCGGAAATGGCGCATAAAAAAGGAGTCGGCAGCTCAAGAAACGGACGGGACAGCCAGAGCAAACGGCTCGGCGTCAAAGCGTACGGGGGAGAGACAGTGACCGCCGGGGCGATCATCCTCCGCCAACGGGGTACGGCCATCCATCCGGGTCGAAACGTCGGCGTGGGGAGGGACCATACCCTGTTCGCCCTGATCAACGGAATGGTCCGGTTCGAGCGGTTCGGGAAGGACCGCAAGAGGGTATCCGTCCTCTCCGTTACGTAAGACTTTCCCAAACCATGCCCTTCATCGACGAGGCCACCATCACCGTCCGGTCCGGGGACGGAGGGCGGGGATGCGTGAGCTTTCGCCGGGAAAAATTCGTTCCCCGGGGCGGACCGGACGGCGGCAACGGGGGGAAAGGCGGCAGCGTCCTCCTCCAGGTCAGCCCGAATCTCTCCACTCTGCTCGATTTCCGGTACCGGAAGATCTTCAAGGCGAATCGCGGTCAGCACGGGAAGGGGAAGAACATGTACGGCAGGAACGCACCCGACCTCGTGATCCCCGTGCCTCCGGGCACCATGGTGTTCGACGGCGATACCGGGGAACGGATGGCCGATCTGACGAAGGAGGGGGACACGCTCCTGGCGGCCAAGGGAGGACGCGGGGGGCGCGGGAACGCTTCGTTCGCGACATCGACGAACCAGGCTCCGGACACGGCGCAACCCGGAATTCCCGGGAAGGAGAGACGACTCCGTCTCACCCTTAAGCTCATCGCCCAGATCGGCCTGGTCGGGCTTCCCAACGCAGGGAAGTCCACCCTTCTCTCCCGGATTTCCCGGGCCAGACCCAAGATCGCCGACTACCCGTTCACCACTCTCTCCCCCGTCCTGGGAGTGGTCCTGCACAACGAGGAGGAGCTTGTCGTGGCCGACCTCCCGGGGCTCATCGAAGGAGCCCACCAGGGAGCGGGCCTGGGGCACCGTTTCCTGAAGCACGCGGAACGCACCGAAGGGATGGTCCACGTCCTGGACGCAGCCCGGCCGGCGGAGGAGATCGCAGAGGCATACCGGGTCGTACGGCAGGAGATGGAGAACTTCCGCCCCGAACTCGTCGCCCGTCCGACGCTCCTGGCCTTCAACAAGATGGACATCCCGGGCGCAAGGGAAGCTGCGGAGCGCACCCGCGCGGAGTTGAATTTCCCGGAGAGGGATGCCTATTATATTTCCGCGGTCACCGGGCAAGGGGTCCAGGAGTTCCTGGACGGCCTGGTGGCGCTCCGGAGACGCCCATCGTATGAACTCTGAATCCTCGGCGCACCGCGCATCCGTATTCCAATCCCGGAAGATCCGGCGGATGGTCGTCAAGCTCGGCAGCGGAGCGCTCACCGACGTCGAAGAAGGCCTTCGCGGGTCGACCATCCGCGCATTGGCGGCCCAGGTGGCAAGAGCGTGGGAGGAGCGTGGCATCCAATGCGTAGTTGTCACCTCGGGGGCGGTCGCGGCGGGACGGAAAAAATTGGGGATGCGGGAGAAACCGAGGACGATGACGCTGAAACAGGCGGCTGCCGCCGTCGGGCAGACGACCCTGATGTACTCCTACGAACGCGCCTTCGCGAAGCGGGGCCGGCAGGTGGGGCAGCTTCTTCTCACCCACGACGACTTCGAAAGCAGGGAACGGTACAACAACGCCCGGAACACGGTCGAGGCGCTCCTCGCGCGCAACATCGTGCCGATCATCAACGAGAACGATACGGTGGCGACCGAGGAGATCCAGGTGGGGGACAACGACCACCTGGCCGCCCTCGTGACCCAAATGATCGGGGCGGACCTTCTGATCCTGCTTACCGACAATGAAGGAGTGTTCACCCGGGATCCCCACCGCTTCCCGGACGCGGAACGGATCCCGATCATCGGGAGGATCGATGAGGAACTGCTCCGGGTGGCGAGCACGTTGCGGACCCAGGCCATGGGAACCGGCGGAATGGCGTCGAAGCTCCTTGCGGCCCGTGTCGTCTGCGAGTCGGGCACGCCCGTGGTGATCGGGTCGGGGCTCAATCGCCGATCCATCGACGACATTCTCGCCGGGAAAGAAACAGGGACCCTCGTCCTCCCCGCCGACCGGGGGAAAAAGAGCAGCCGGAAGATGTGGATCGCATACGCAAGACACCCACACGGCACCATCGTCGTGGACGACGGAGCCGTCCGGGTCCTCCGGGAAGGGGGAAAAAGCCTGCTGCCCGCAGGGGTTGTGTCGGTGCAGGGGAGATTTCGCCGGGGAGATGCGGTCCGCATCAGCGACCAAAGGGGGCAGGAGTTCGCCCGGGGGATCTCGGCGTGGACAAGCAAGCAGGTGGAGAAGTGCAAAGGAAAGAAAAGCCAGGAAGTCCGGTCCCTCCTCGGTGAGGGGATTCCCGCGGAGGTGGTGCACCGGGACGACCTCATGATTCTCACCCCCCACAAGAATCCCGAAGGGAGAAAAGGAGTCGAATCCTAGATGACGGAGACCAGGACTACCACAACCGAAGAAATCGTGCTCGGCGTCTGCCGTGCAGCGAGGGCCGCGTCTGCTCGAATGGGGCGGGCGGGAACGGCGGAGAAGAACGCAGCCCTTACCGCCATGGCCAAGGGTCTGCGCGACCGAGCGGAATGGCTCAAGGAGGAGAACCGGAAGGACCTCGAAGCGGCGACGTCCAAAGGGCTCTCCGGCGCCATGCTCGACAGGCTTGCCCTTACCGACGCACGGGTGGAGCAGATGGCCGTGGGGATCGAGGAAGTCGTCGCCCTTCCCGATCCCGTAGGAGAGGTCGATAAGATGTGGCGCCGTCCCAACGATCTCTGGGTAGGGAAAATGCGCATACCGCTCGGCGTGATCGGGATCATCTACGAATCGCGCCCAAACGTCACCGCCGATGCCGCCGCACTCTGCATCAAGTCCGGAAACGCGGTCATCCTGCGGGGGGGGTCCGAGGCCATCTTCTCCAACACCGCGATCGCGCGGATCCTTCGCCATGCGATGGCCCAAGCGGGACTTCCCGAGGACGCCGTGTCGGTCATCGAACGGACGGACCGGGAGGCCATAGACCGGATACTTGCCGCGGAGGAGTACATCGACCTCATCATCCCCCGGGGGGGAGAGGGGCTGATCCGGAGCGTGGCGGAGAAATCCCGCATCCCCGTCATCAAGCACTACAAGGGAGTCTGCCACATTTATGTGGACGAGCACGCGGACCTCGGGCAGGCGGTCGCCATCTGCGTCAACGCGAAGGTGCAGCGGCCCGGGGTGTGCAACGCGATGGAAACGCTCCTGGTGCACGAGATGGCCGCTCCGGAATTTCTCCCCGCCGTCTCGGCCGAGCTCCGGAAGCAGGGCGTGGAGCTTCGCGGATGCCCGCAGACCCTACCCCTTGTCCCCGGGGCGATCCCGGCTTCCGAGGTTGATTTCGGGAGCGAGTTCCTTGACCTGATCCTGGCGATACGCGTAGTCCCCTCGATGGAGGAGGCGATCGAGCACATCCGCACGTTCGGGTCGCTGCACACGGAGGCGATCGTAACGAGCAATCACGTCCGGGCCATGCGGTTCCTCCGGGAAGTGGACTCCTCCCTCGTCCTCGTGAACGCATCGACCCGCTTCAATGACGGATTTCAGCTGGGTCTCGGGGCGGAGATCGGAATCAGCACCACCAAGATCCACGCTTTTGGCCCGATGGGGCTCACCGAACTCACCACGACGAAGTTCATAGCCTTCGGAGACGGCCAGGTCCGGACGTAATTGAGCGCGAACCGCAAATCGGCAGCCCTGTTCGGCGGGACGTTCGACCCGTTCCACAACGGCCACCTTCGCATGGCGATCGAGGTCAAGGAAGCACTAGGCCTCCCGCGGATGGTGCTCCTCCCGGCCCGTGAACCTCCCCATAAGCCCAAGGAGCCGGTCTCCGGAGCGGGACACCGGCTCGCCATGGTGTCCCAGGCCGTAGCGGGACTGCCGGGTTTCGAGGTCTCCGACCTGGAAATCCGCCGCGAAGGACCCTCCTACTCGCTGACCACGGTGCAGGAATTTCGCAGGGCAGAGCCCGAGATCGACTGGACCTTCGTGATGGGGGCGGATTCCTTCGGGGAGATCTCCACCTGGCACCGATACGAGGAATTCCTCGCCGCGTGCCACGTCGTCCTCCTCCCTCGGCCCGGGGCGCCCTCTCGCCCTTCGCCCTCCGCAGGGGTGCGTATTGAAAAAGAGAAACCGCATTGCTATAGTTGGAAAGGGGAAAGCTACCGCCTCCCGGGAGGGCGAAGGCTGTACTGTCCCGCCCTGCCGGCCTTGGATATCTCTTCGAGCTCCATTCGGGAGAAGGTTCGGAGCGGGGAGTGCATCCGGGGTCTCGTCCCGCCGGAGGTGGAAGAGTACATCGCCTTGCACCGCCTGTACCTCGGCACCGGGGAGGAAGGACGACCATAGCCACACAGGATACGGTGATCCAGTGCGCGCGGCTTGCACAGGAGAAGAAGGCCGCCGAGGTTCGCGCGCTGGACGTCCGGGAGAGCGCCAGCTTCACCGATTACTTTCTCCTCTGCTCGGGCACGTCCGACCGACAGGTCACCGCCGTCGCCAGTCACATCGAGGAATCACTCAAAAAAGAAGGGCTTCGCCCGCTGGGGGTGGAGGGA
>JBFFGP010000008.1:0-11913 GCA_041557435.1 Candidatus Deferrimicrobiaceae bacterium
ACGGCCCGGGCGTACTCCATCGTGATGTGGGAGTTCCCCCCGAAAAACGGGTCGTTGACCTCCAGCAGTCCGACTAAGACGTCGATCGTGTCGATGAGGCATTTCTTCAGGTGCTCGTCGGTCACCGGCTCCGCTACCGGAGCCCTGTCCTCCCCCGCCGCTTCGAGGAGATCCAGGAGTTCCCGCTGGTCCAGGATGAAATCGGAGGACCCGAACCGCAGAACGTCGTCGGAACTCCGGATGATGGTGAAGGAAGAGAGGACGATCACCCGGGTTTTCGGGGACAGCCGGAGAATGCGCCGCTTCAGCTCCACCCCGGAACCGTCGGAAAGGTACAGCTCGCACAGGACGAAATCGGGGGTGGAGTTGGCGAGGATCTTGACGGCCTCCGCGCCGTCAGCCGCCAGAGATACCCGGAGGCCCGCGTCGGTCAAGAGGTTCGCCAGCATGTCCCGAACGCTTGTCTCGTTGCTGATGACCAGGATCGACCTGTGCATAATCCTCCTAGACCACTTTCGCCGCCTGCCGGATGTCCTCGCCGGTCATCTCGGGAGGCGCGGATATCTCCATCATCCGGAGTATGGTGGGAGCGATATCCTCCAGCGCGCGTTCGCTTTTGAGCATCGTCCCCCTCCCTTCCGGGTCGGCGAGGATCAGGGGAACGGGGTTGGTCGTGTGGGCCGTGTGCGCCCCTCCCGTCTCGGGGTCTACCATCTGCTCGGCGTTCCCGTGGTCAGCGGTCACAAGCGCCAGCCCCCCCACCTCCCAGATTTTCTCCACGACGCGACGAAGGTTTTCGTCCACCGCCTCGATCGCCCGGATTGCGGCGGACAGGATCCCGGTGTGCCCCACCATGTCCCCGTTCGCGAAGTTCAGGATGAGAACATCGTGCCTGCCCGACTCCACCTCGGACGACGCCCGCTCCGCGACTTCGAAAGCGCTCATCTCCGGCTGCAGGTCATAGGTGGGCACCGAGGGGGAAGGAACCAGAACCCGGGACTCTCCCGGGAACACCTTCTCCGCCCCCCCGTTGAAGAAGTAGGTCACGTGCGCGTATTTCTCGGTCTCCGCCATCCGCAGGTTGCGGACCCCGCAGGAAGCGAAGACATCCGCGAGGAGCATATCCCTGGGCTGGGCCGGGAAGGCGACCGGCAGGCGGAAGGCCTCTTCGTATGGGGTCATGCAGGCGACCTCGAGGCCGAGCCGTTCGGGCCGGGGGAAGCGGTCGAAATCCTCCTGCGCGAGGGCGCGGGTCAGTTGCCTGCCGCGGTCCGCGCGGAAATTGAAGAAGAGGACCGAGTCCCCCGGAGAGATCGGCCCCACGGGGCGGCCGTCCCGATGGATTACTACCGGCTCGATGAACTCGTCGGTTATCCCCGCCTCGTACGATCGGGACACGGCGGCGGCAGGGTCGGCGCTTTCCCTCCCTTCCCCGCGCACCATCGCCCGGAAGGCCCTCTCGGTGCGGTCCCACCGGTTGTCCCGGTCCATCGCGTAGTACCGCCCCCCCACCGTGGCCACCTCCCCGACGCCGATCTGCCTCATCTTCGCCAATAAGTCGTTCAGGTGGTGGAGGCCGCTGTTCGGAGGGGTGTCGCGGCCGTCGAAGATCGGATGGACGTATACGCGTTTCACTCCCCGCCCCTTCGCCATCTCGAGAAGGGCGTACAGGTGCGCGGGGAGCGAATGGACGCCGCCGTCGGAGAGGAGCCCGACGAGATGGAGCGCCTTCCCGCTGTCCCGGGCCGCGTCCATCGTGTGGCAGAAGACCGGGTTCCGGAAAAACTCGCCTCCCCGGATCGCCTTCGATATCCGGACGCTGTCCTGGTATACGACCCGGCCCGACCCCAGGTTCAGGTGCCCTACTTCCGAGTTCCCCATCTGCCCGTGGGGAAGCCCGACCCGCTCCTCCGAGGCGTGGATGAGCGTGTGGGGGAACTCCGCCCACAACCGGTCGAAGAAGGGCGTGTTGGCCAGAGCCACGGCGTTGCCCTCGGTCTCCTCCCTGTGGCCCCACCCGTCCAGCACGATGAGTGCGATCAACCGTCGTTTCATGTCAGATATTATAGAACACTCCCCTCCCCTCGAACCTCCCGGAGGGCCCCAGTTCCTCCTCGATCCTCAGAAGTCGGTTGTACTTGGCAAGCCGATCGGTCCGCGACGCCGAACCCGTTTTGATCTGACCCGTGTTCAGGGCGACTGCGAGGTCGGCGATCGTGCTGTCCTCCGTCTCGCCGGACCGGTGGGACACGACGGACGTCCATCCGGCCCGCTTGGCCATCTCCACGGCATCGATCGTCTCGCTTACGGTCCCGATCTGGTTCAGCTTGATGAGGACGGAGTTCGCGATCCCCTCGGCGATTCCCTTTCGGAGGATCTTCGGGTTGGTCACGAACACGTCGTCGCCGACGATCTGGATCTTCTTCCCCATTGCCTGCGTGAACAACTTCCATCCTTTCCAGTCGTTCTCCGCAAACCCGTCCTCGATGGAAAGTATGGGGTATTGCCTGGACAGCCCCTCGTAGTACTTCACCATCCCGTCGGCGGTACGCTTCGAGCCATCCGATTTCCGGAATACGTACTTCCCTTTCTCGTAGAACTCGGAGGCTGCGGCGTCCAGTGCGATGCCGATGTCCTTCCCCGGCTTGTATCCTGCCTTCACGATGGCCTCGAGGATCACCTCGATCGCCTCGGCATTCGACCGAAGCAGGGGGGCGAACCCTCCCTCGTCGCCGACGTTGGTGTTCAGCCCTTTTCCCTTCAACACCTTCTTCAGGTGATGGAACGTCTCGACCCCCATCCGGAGCGCCTCCGAGAACGACTTCCCCCCGATGGGCATGACCATGAACTCCTGGATGTCCACGTTGTTGTCGGCGTGGGAGCCTCCATTGAGAATGTTCAACATCGGGACGGGCAGGGTTCGCCCACCAGCGCCCCCCAGGTACTGGTAGAAGGGAAGGCCGCACCCCTCCGCCGCCGCCCGGGCGACGGCCAGGGAAACCCCGAGAATGGCGTTCGCGCCGAGCCTCCCCTTGTTCTCCGTTCCGTCCAGCTCGATCAGCATCCCGTCCAGGTAGGCCTGCTCGGTGGCATCGAACCCGATGATCTTGGGCCCGATTATCCGGTTCACGTTTCGGACGGCCTTCGCAACCCCTTTCCCGAGGTATCTCTTCGGGTCGCCGTCGCGGAGCTCCACAGCCTCCCGGCTCCCTGTCGACGCCCCCGAGGGGACGATCGCATGTCCCTCGGCGCCGGACTCGAGGCGAACCTCGACCTCCACGGTGGGGTTCCCACGGGAATCCAGTACCTGCCGCCCGTGCACATCAATGATCATGGTCATAGGGAAGTTCCTCCCGATGGGAAAAGATCACGGATGGACAAACCGATTTTCTCCCTTCCGGACGGTTAGGACGGGGCACGCCGCCATGCGCACCACCTTTTCCGCCGTGCTGCCGAAGATCACCTTCTCCACCCCCGTGCGCCCGTGCGTCCCGATCACGATGAGGTCCGCCTCGACCTCACGGGCCTTCCCGATAATTTCCCTGTATGGTATTCCCGTGGCGAGCATCGTGTCAAAGTTCTCGAAACCGGAGAAGTGGCGCGCGAGGAACGAATCCATATTCTCTTGGACGTACTGCTCCATGCGGCTGCGGAGCATTCCCAGCGGGATGTTCCCGTGGAACAACGGGTCGAGCGCGGCCGGCTCGTCGAGCACGTGGAGCACCACAACCCGCGAGTTGAATTGCTCAGCCAGGGACCTCGCCACTCCGGCAGCCTCTGCGGAGCATCCGGAAAAATCCGTGGAGAGCAGGATCTTCTTGAACATGATCCCCCCGGCAAAAAAAAACCCCCGGCCGCGCGCGTGGCCGGCCGGGGATCTCAAGTACGCTGCGGACAGGTGATTGCTATCTTTTCTTTCCGCCGACCGCTTCCTTGAGGGACTTGCCTGCCGTGAACTTGGGAACTTTCGTCGCCTTGATCCTGATCTGGGCGCCGGTCTGCGGGTTCCGGCCCATCCTGGCCTTCCGGTTGCTGACGCTGAACGTCCCGAACCCCGTCAAGGCAAGCTTGCCCCCTTTCTTTAAGGTTGCCGAAACGGCATCCGTGAACGCGTTGAGAGACGTTTCCGCCTTTCCTTTCGGGATGCCAGCCTTTTTCGCCATGAACGCAACCAGTTCCGCCTTCGTCATCGCTTTTCCTCCTGTCGTTTAGGTGTAAGGTGCATGATCCCAGGATCCCCAGGCAACCTGCGGATCCGATAACTTCGTGAAATGTATTTCAATTGAATGCCGAAGGGGGAGGGAGTGTCAAGGAATTTTTTCTGCATCGTCGTCCCGCCGGGCCTTTGTTTTCGGGCCTTCCGGAGGATCAGACGATGACAGGCCTGCGCACGGAGTCGCGCGGGAGGAGCAGTTTCAGCAGCAGCATGCCCACGAGAAATCCGCCGATGTGGGCCCACCACGCGACCCCGCCCGAGAGAGCGGACGTTCTGCCGATCGTCGCCGCCCCGCTGAGAAACTGGATGAGAAACCAGAATCCCAGGAAGAAGAACGCCGGGATCTCCACCACGGGGAAGAAGAAGAACAGCGGCACCAGCGTCAGGACACGCGCCCTCGGGAAAAGCAGGAAGTACGCCCCGAGCACGCCCGCGATCGCCCCGGAAGCCCCGACGTTGGGAACCATGGAATTCGACTGGAACACGATCTGAGCGAGGAAGGAGACAACACCGCACGCCAGATAAAACAGGAGATACCGACCGCGGCCCAGTCTGTCCTCGACGTTGTTCCCGAAGATGTGGAGATAGAGCATGTTGCCGAGCAGGTGCCCCCACCCTCCGTGGAGGAACATGGCGGACAGGGGTGTCAAAAGCTCCCCCGGTTCCGAGGGGATGATGTGCAGGAACCGGAACGGGATGACCCCATACGTATATACAAAATCGGTCAGCCGTGCTCCCAGGGACAGCTGGTACAGGAAGGCGGCGCAGTTCAAGGCGATCAGCCCGTAATTGAGATACGGGATCCGGGAGGACGGGATCGTGTCTTTTAAGGGAATAATGGGAACACTCCTCAGCAGGAAATGTCTTATCATGGTAGCGGGAGGCGCGCAAATTGAAAAGCGGCAAAGACGGTCGGATATAATAGTTTTTTATGTCGAACAGCCAATTATTGAGAAACTGCATCGCCCTCTCTGTCCTTTTCCATCTGACGGTAATGGCGATGGCGTCGCTTTATCCCTTGTCCCCGTATCGGACCGAGGATGTGATGGTCGTGGACCTGGCCGATCTGCCGCGCTCCGTCGATTTCCCGCGGCCCAAGCCGGGAATCGTGAAGGGCGCGCGGCCGAAGCCGCCCCCTCCCCCAAAGCCGGTCCGGGAGGAGAAGCCGCGCTTCCCTCCTCCCCGGGAGCTCTCGGGGCGTGTTCCCGACCTGCCCGTAAACCCCGACCTTCCCCCCGAGAAGGAGTTCCCCGTCCCCCGGTCGAAGGAGGAGCCCCCCCCGCCCGGGCCAACGGGAGAGAAGCCCTTGATCGCACGGGCGGGGGAAACCCCGAAGACAACCGGGGAATCCCCTCCGGCGCCTTCCAAGCCGCCTCCGCCCGCTCCGTCGAAGTCCCTTCGGGAAATCACCCCCTCCCTGGGGAAGATGGTCATGGCAAAAGCAAGTCCTCGCGCGTCACGAGGGAAGGAGACCTCCTCCGGGAGAGCGGTGGGCACGGAAGGAAAAGCCGTGGAGAAAGGGGCGATCTCCGAGGAGGGAGGGGGTGGGACTCACCTCACCGCCCTGAACGCCCCGGAGATCCAGTACATCTCCTACTTCGCAAGCATCAAACGGAAGATCGAGCTCGTCTGGCAGTATCCCCAGGAGGCCGCGGTGGCGGGGATCCAGGGAACCCTGACCGTCGATTTCGTCATCGGGCGGAACGGAACCCTGCAATCCGTGCAACTTCTGCGCGGGTCCGGATACAAGATTCTGGACGACGAGGCGCTGGGATCGATCCGCAAGGCGGCCCCCTATAACCCGATCCCCGAAAATTACACGATCCCCGATCTGCGTATTCGTGCGCGCTTCATTTACGAGATGCACACGCTTACGATCCGGTAAATCCGCGGGCTACTCCTCCGTCGGGAAGAGCCGGTCGTATTCCTCACCGCGCATGAGGGCGTCTACCTCCGCCGGGTCCGAGGGACGGATGGCGAGGAGCCATCCCCCATCGAACGGGTCGGCGGTGATCTTTTCGGGAGATCCTTCCACCACGGAGTTTACGTCCACCACGATCCCCGAAACCGGGGCCATGACCTCGCATACCGCGTCCGACGACTCGACCAGCCCGATCGGCTCGCCCGAAAGCACGTCGGTTCCCGGGGAAGGAAGCTCGGCGAAGACGACATCGCCCAGATAGGAACACGGCACGTGGGTGAGCCCCACGCGAATATCCCCGTTGTCCTCGGGACGCGCCCATACATGGGTACGCGCGTATCGGCGGTCGGCGGGAGCGGGCAGGGCCTACACCGATGCGGCAATCCGGGTCGCCGCCTCCAGCGTGTTGTGCAGGAGCATCGTGATCGTCATCGGGCCGACCCCCCCCGGCACCGGCGTGATCTTGCCGGCAACCTCTTTCGCCTCCTCGAACGCCACGTCCCCGACGAGCTTCCCGTCCGGCAGCCGGTTGATCCCGACGTCGATCACCACGGCCCGGGGCGAAAGCCAGGACCCCCGGATCATCTCCGCCTTTCCGACTGCCGCCACCACGACGTCCGCGGACCGCACAACGGCCGGGAGATCTTTCGTCCGGGAGTGGCAGATGGTCACCGTGGCGTGCCTGGCGAGCAGGAGAAGCGCGACGGGCTTTCCGACGATGTTGCTTCTCCCGACCACAACCGCGTGCTTCCCCTTGAGCTCCACGGATTCGTGATCGAGCATCTTCATGATCCCGGAGGGGGTGCACGGGACGAAGCATGTCCCCCCGGTCAAAAGCCGCCCGGCATTGACCGGGTGGAACCCGTCGACATCCTTGGCGGGAGAAATCGCCTCGATCACCCGGGACTCATCGATGTGGTCGGGAAGAGGAAGCTGGACGAGGATGCCGTGGACCGCAGGGTCCGCGTTCAGGTCGGCGACGAGGGCGAGGAGGTCTTTCTCGGGGTGGGAAGCGGGCAGGTCGATCTGTCGGGAGAGCATGCCTGCCTCGGTGCATGCCTTCCCCTTGTTCCGGACGTACACCCGGGAGGCCGGGTCCTCTCCCACCAGGACCGTGACGAGGTACGGCTGGATTCCGGTACGGGAGGAGAACTCCCCTACCCTTTCCTTGATCTCGGCCCGGACGGCTGTCCCGATCGCCTTCCCGTCGATAAGATGAGCGGGCATAGCCTGCGTCCCCCCGTGAGGATATGGATTGGAGAACTTATTCGACTTTCGGACAGCCGGCGCAAGCCGGCGAGGCGGACTCCCCGGCCGCGGGGCATGCCGGTTCCTTCGCGGCGCCCTTCCCGTTGGCGTTTCCCTTGTTCGCGTAGTCGGAAGCGTACCAGCCACTTCCCTTGAGGACAAAGGCTCCCGGCGACATCATCTTCTCGAGCCTTCCCCCGCACGAGGGGCACTTCCGGAGGGGAGGGTCCTGCATCCCCTGGATCCTTTCCGTCACCTCGCAGCATTTCCTGCACTGGTACTCGTAGATCGGCACGATGCTCTCTCCTTCAAAAAAGGGGGCCGGTCTCCCGGCCCCCTCTGTCGTTAATTGCTTTTCATTATACCATTTCCTTATACCATTTCTTAATACATCCCGCCGCCGGCGCCCGGGGGCATCGGGGGCATCTTCTCCTTCTCTTCCGGTTTGTCCGCAATCGCGCACTCCGTGGTAATCATGAGACCGGCCACGGAAGCCGCGTTCTGCAAGGCGACGCGCGCCACCTTCGTCGGGTCGAGGATCCCTGCGACCATCAGGTCCTCGAACTCCTCGGTGTTCGCATTGTAGCCGTAGTTCCCCTTGCCACTCTTGATCTTGTCCACGATCACACCGCCGTCCTGGCCGGCATTGATCGCGATCTGCTTCGCCGGCTCGAACAGAGACTTCCGGACGATATCGACGCCTGCCTGCTGGTCGTGATCGAGTTTCATATTATCCAGCACCTTGGCCGCACGGATGTAGGCCACGCCGCCGCCGGCGATGATCCCCTCCTCCACCGCCGCACGAGTAGCGTGGAGCGCGTCCTCCACGCGGGCCTTCTTCTCCTTCATTTCGGTCTCGGTGGCCGCCCCGACGTTGATCACGGCGACGCCCCCGACGAGCTTGGCCAGCCGCTCCTGCAGCTTCTCCTTGTCGTAGTCCGAGGTGGTCTCTTCGACCTGCGCCCGGATCTGCTTCACGCGGCCCTCGATGTCGGCCTTCTTGCCGGCCCCGTCGATGACCGTGGTGTTGTCCTTGTCGATGACGACCCGCTTGGCGCGCCCGAGGTCCGTCAACTGAACCGCCTCGAGCTTGACCCCCATCTCCTCGGCGATCGACTGGCCGCCGGTGAGGATCGCGATGTCCTCGAGCATGGCCTTCCTGCGGTCGCCGAAGCCGGGGGCCTTCACCGCGCAGCAGTGCAGCGTCCCGCGCAGCTTGTTGACGACCAGGGTCGCCAGCGCCTCGCCTTCCACCTCTTCCGCCAGGATGAGAAGCGGCTTGCCCGAACGGGCGATCTGCTCGAGCAAGGGAAGAAGGTCCTTCATGTTCGAAATCTTCTTTTCATGGATCAGGATATACGGGTCCTCGAGGTGAACCTCCATCCGCTCGGGGTCCGTGACGAAGTAGGGGGAAAGGTAGCCGCGGTCGAACTGCATCCCCTCGACGATCTCGAGGGTCGTCTCCATCCCCTTGGCCTCCTCGACGGTGATGACCCCTTCCTTGCCCACCTTGGACATCGCCTCGGAGATGATGTTGCCGATCGTGTCGTCGTTGTTCGCGGAGATCGTCCCCACCTGCGCGATCTCCTTGGGATCCTTGGTCGGCTTCGACATCCTCTTAAGCTCCACCGCGAGGCTCTCCACCGCCTTTTCGATGCCGCGCTTGAGGTCCATCGGGTTGTATCCGGCGGCCACGAGCTTCGACCCTTCCCGGTAGATCGCCTGAGCAAGAATGGTCGCGGTCGTCGTCCCGTCACCGGCTACGTCGCTCGTCTTGGAGGCGACCTCCTTCACCATCTGGGCACCCATGTTCTCGTACTTGTCGCTCAATTCCACTTCTTTCGCGACCGTAACCCCGTCTTTTGTGACGAGAGGGGAGCCGAACGATTTCTCGATGATCACGTTGCGTCCCCGGGGACCGAGCGTCACCTTGACGGCGTCGGTCAGGATGTCCACGCCGACCTTGATGGCGGCGCGAGCATCCGCGTCGAACTTCAATTGCTTTGCCATATTCCACTTCCTCCTTTTTGTATTGTTCCTTTATCGGTCGGGTTGCTACTTCTTCAGGATGACCGCAACGACATCGTCCTCGCGGAGGATCAAATGCTCTTCGCCCTCGATCTTGATGTCGGTGCCGGAATACTTGCCAAAAAGGACGCGGTCCCCCTCCTTGACATCGGGGGCCACACGCTTCCCGGAGTCGGATACCTTGCCGGGGCCCACCGCCACCACCAAACCCTCCTGCGGCTTCTCCTTCGCCGTGTCGGGGATGATGATTCCTCCCTTCGTCTTCGCTTCCTCCTCGACGCGCTTAACCAAAATCCTGTCCTGCAACGGCCTTACCTTCATGGCACCTCCTCCTTAACGGAATCGAGTGTGGGATGATTGCCTTGCGGCTGTTAGCACTCGACAAGGTCGAGTGCTAACAGAAAGAATAGTTTAAGAAGCCAACGGTGTCAAGAGGGAAATCCAAAAAATAGGAAAAACCTTCTAAAACAGAAAGTTACATCTTCCGTTTCGCCGTCTCCTCCTCGAAGTACTTCCGATAGAGAATCTCCCATTCCCTGCTGCCCTCGGGGACGTGCCGGGAGAGTTTCGCGATCTTTTGCCGGACGAACGTGTCGATCTCGTCCCCCATCCGCACATAGTACGCGAAGACCTTTTTCGCCTCGCGAAGCGCTTGGCCCTCATCCGGAAAATCCGCGATGTCGTCCTTGTACAGCCGGTCGAGCACAAGGTGGGACAGATGGGAAATCCGGTCCTCGGTCAGGCGCACGGGGCCCTCCTCAAAGCACTATCTTCCGCTCCCGCGCGAGCCGCTCCTTGATCTTCAGGAACATCACGCGGGAACTTGCCTGTGACCTCGCCAACTCCCCGGAGTGCTTCTCGAGAATCGCCTCGACCTCCCGGTCGAGCTCCTGCTCGCGCCGGAAATCCGCCATTACCTCGCCGATCATCTTTCCCAGGAGAACATCGTCGTCCGCTTTCGGCCGGATCAACCCCTTCTCCTTCCATCGGGAGAGGAGGGTTCGGCACATCCTTTGGAGCTGCTCTTCCCTCACCCTCACCCTCTCCTCCTTCCCGGGCGAGAGACCCATGTCCGGAAATCGGGGCCGATCAATCCCCCGCGACGGTACCTTTCCATCGAGACGGCGCAGGGGCAATTCCGCTTACTGCCCGTCAGTGCTCGGGCTGCAGCCACCGCCAGCGGGAGGATCGCGTTCTTGCCCCTCTCGACAAGAGCCTCACCGGACCGACCCAGCATCCCCTCGAAGAGGACCCCGCGGCGGTACGGCATCGCCCGCATCCCTTCCGCATAATTGGTGAGGTAGGCGACCGGAGCGTAGCATATCTCAAGTTCCCTTGCGAGGAAAGCCTCGGGGCACAGTGTCATCCCGACCATGTCCGCCCCCGCCCGTGCAAGGAACCGAACCTCGGCGGGGGTCTCCAACCTGGGCCCCTCGGTGCAGGCGTACGTCCCGCCGTCGTGCAGCCGCACGTCTCTCCCCCCGCTCTTCCAGGAGTCGAGGAGAGCCTTCCGCACCGTCCCGCAGAATACGGGGAACTGACGAAGGAAACCGATCCCACGACCCTCGAAGAACGTCGAAGGGCGGTTTCGGGTGAAATCGAGGAGATCGTCGGGGAGAGCCAGGTCGCCCGGGCGCATCCCCTTCGACACGATTCCCGGTCCGGACCATGCGATGATCCGCTCGACTCCGAGAGCCTTGGCCGCGAAAATGTTCGCACGGTAATTCACGTACGGCGCGGTTCTTTCGTACCCCCTTTCCCCGTGGCGGGAGAGGAAGAAGTAGCGAAATCCGTCCTGTTCGAAAAGGTGGATGGGGTTTGCGAAGCCGAACGGGGTTCGCACGCGACGCGTCTCCCGCCTTCGCCCTTGCGCCCCTTCCGGCAGGGAATACGCCCCGGATCCCCCGAGGAGGAGGACCCGGAGCGCATTGCGCTTTGCACGACCTCTCAGAACGATACCCGTACCCCGAGGCTTAACGTCCAGCCGCTGACGTCCACATCGAACCCGTCGAATTCGGGCTCGGCCCAATGGTACTTCCCCTCGAAGTTCAGCGCCATCCGGGGATTGAGCCAGGCGTCCAAGCCCAGGGACAGATATCCCCCGAACACCGTGTCCGAGTCGTCGATTCCCGGTTCGTCCAGGTCGGCGAAGTAGATCCCCACTCCCCCGCCGAAATACGGCTCGATCACGGGCGCGGGAATGATAAGGCGGCCCCCCAGGGTCACCGGGACCACGACGAGCTCATCGGATCCTCGATCCGAGCCATACGCGCCGAATGTCCCCTCGATCGCCAGGATGGGGGAAACGCGGGAACCGAATCCGACGTCGAAGGCAGATCCCGTATCGTAGCCCTCGAGCCCGTCTCTGTCGTCGTTAGGCTCGAAGAGACCGATGTGCCCGAACACGTACGGCTGCCCGTACACGGCATGCTGCGGCGGCGGCGCGCCCGCTCCCCGCGGCGGTGGCGCGACCGTCCCCCTCCGGGGCGGCGGCCCTCCG
>JBFFGP010000009.1:0-11038 GCA_041557435.1 Candidatus Deferrimicrobiaceae bacterium
CCCTACGAGGATCACGGAGGCCGCCAGTCCCGACAACAGCTTCCCGGTCACCTTTTCCCCCCGGATCCGAAATATTTCTCCGCGATCTTGTCCCACACCCCGCGGGACTTCAGCACGTACTCGATGATCTCCCGCACGGCACCTTCTCCCCCTCGTCGGGAAGAGACGAAGTCGGCCTCGGTCAAGACATTTTCATCGGCGTCGGCCACCGTCGCGGCAAATCCGACCAGCCGCAGGAGCGGGACGTCCACGATGTCGTCTCCCACGTAGGCACTCTCTTCCGGAGAGATCCCTGTATCCCTCAGCATCTCACGCCACACCGCCACCTTGTCGAGCGCCCCTTGCCGGACACGGGATATCCCCAGTTCCTCCGCGCGGACCCGCACGACCGCGGATGTCCTCCCCGTGATGATCCCGACCTCGATCCCCGCTCGCTGCATCATCTTGATGCCATGCCCGTCGCGGACGTGAAACCGCTTCGTTTCCACCCCGTTCCCGTCGAAAAGGATCCCCCCGTCGGTGAGCACCCCGTCCACATCGACCAGGAACAGGCGCACTCTGGCCGCCTTCCCCAAAGCGCCCTCTCTCGTCTGCGCCCCTCTCATCCAATGCCCGCCTTCAAGAGATCGTGGATGTGGACAATCCCCAAAAGCTTCTCCGGGTCGTTCTCGTCGAAGACGAACAGGCTCGTGATCTGGAACTCCTCCATCTTCCGCAGGGCGGATGCGGCAAGCTCCGTCGAGATAAGCCGCTTCGGGCTCCGGGTCATGATCTCTCCCGCCTTCGTCGTGAACAGGTCGACCCCCCGGGCCATCGCCCTTCGGACGTCCCCGTCGGTGATCACCCCGACCAGAACCCCGCTTCCGTTCACGACCCCCGTGACCCCGAGCCTTTTGGAGCTGATCGTGAAAAGGGCATCCTGGAGCGGAGTCTCCTGGAGAACCAGCGGGATCTCTTCCCCGCAATGCATGACGTCCTCCACCTTCTGGAGCCTGTGCCCAAGCGTCCCGCCGGGGTGGAGCATGGCAAAGTCCTGCAGGGAGAAGCCCTTTTCTTCGAACAGGACGACGGCGAGTGCATCCCCGAGCGCCAGCGCGGCCGTCGTGGAGGCGGTGGGCGCGTACCCCAGCGGACAGGCTTCCTCCTGCACCCCTGCGTACAGCGCCACGTCGGCGTGCCTGCCCAGTGTGGAGTCCGATACCCCCGTCAGCGCGATGAGAGAAAGTCCCAGCCGCTTGAAGATGGGCAACAGCCGAACGATCTCCTCGGTCTCTCCCGAGTTCGAGAGGGCGATGACAACGTCTCCTTTCCGGACCATTCCGATGTCGCCGTGCATCCCCTCGGCCGGGTGGAGAAAGAAGGCGGGAGTTCCGGTGGAGGCGAACGTCGCGGCGATCTTCCTGCCGATCAAACCGGACTTCCCCACGCCCGTCAGGACCACCTTGCCCGGCGCCTGCAAGAGGATGTCGATGGCCCGGGAGAAATTATCGTCAAGCCTCTCCCGCAAGCCCTGGATGGCCTCGGCCTCGATCGAGAGGACACGGAAGGCCCGCCGGACCAATGCTCCAGACCGGTCTCGCGGATCATGTCCCATCGCCCCTACCTCCTATTCCCGTGTCCGTTCGTTCCGTTCCCCCGCACACCTTTTCTCACGCATGTCCCCCTTCCGTCCCTTCCCCGGCGGCTTCTCTCCCTTCCACCGCCGCCCGGATCGCCAGCACCGACCGGACCAGCGGTTCGACATCCCGCAAGGGGAGACTGTTCAGCCCGTCGGACAAGGCCCGGGCGGGGTCGGGGTGGATCTCCAGGAACAGACCGTCCGCGCCCGCCGCCACGGCTGCGCGGGACAGCGGATAGATGAAATGTCTTTCCCCCGAGGAGACATTCCCGGCTCCCCCCGGAAGTTGAACGCTGTGCGTCGCGTCGAAGATCGCCGGGCAGATCTTCTCCCGGATCGAGGGAATGCCCCGAAAATCAACGACGAGATTGTTGTAGCCGAAGGAGGTTCCCCTCTCGGTAACGAGGACGGCACGGTTCCCCGTGGACACGATTTTCTCGACGGCGTTGGCCATGTCCCACGGGGCCATGAACTGCCCCTTCTTGATGTTGACGGGGATACCCGTTTCGCCTGCTGCGATGATCAGGTCCGTCTGCCGACAGAGGAATGCCGGAATCTGCAGGATGTCCACCACCTCCGCAGCCGACGCCGCCTGCCGCGGCTCGTGGATGTCGGTGGTAACGGCAAGCCCGCACCGGCTCTTGACCTCGGCCAGGATCCGCAAGCCCTCCCGTTCCCCGGGGCCCCGGTAGGATCGCACGGAGGAGCGGTTCGCCTTGTCGAACGAGCCCTTGAAGATGACGGGAATCGACAGCCGTGAGGCCAGGGAGGAGAGGAACTCCGCGACCGCGAACGAAAGCTCGGCGGACTCCAGGACGCAAGGACCGGCAATGATGACCGGGGGGTTGCCGCCCCCGATACGAAAGCGACCCGCGATGGTAACCTGCCGGATCACTACTCCCCCTGCCTCGAATACGAGAGGGCCGCGCCGATGAAGTCCCGGAAGAGCGGGTGGGGGGAGAGCGGTCCCGACTGGAACTCGGGGTGGAACTGGCAACCGAGGAACCACGGGTGCTCCGGGATCTCCACGATCTCCACGAGGCGACCGTCGGGGGAAAGGCCGGTGATCTGCATCCCCTTGGCGGTGACTGTCTCCCTGTACTCGTTGTTGAACTCGTACCGGTGACGGTGCCGCTCCGAGATCTCGGATATCCCGTACGCCCTCCTGGCGAACGAGTTTTCGACGAGCCGGCAAGGATACGCCCCCAGCCGCATCGTCGCCCCCTTTTCCTGGATGTTCCGCTGCTCGGGCAAAAAGTCGATGAGCGGAAACTCGCACTCGGGATCGAGCTCCCGGCTCGTGGCCTGCGCCAACCCGCAACCGTTCCGGGCGAACTCGAGCACCGCTACCTGCATCCCGAGACAGATCCCGAAAAAGGGGACGCGGTTTTCCCGGGCATACCGGACCGCCTGGATCTTCCCCTCCACTCCGCGCACCCCGAACCCACCCGGGACCAGGATGCCGTCGGCCCCCTTGAGGAGCGCCTCCGCTCCCTCCCGCTCCAACTCCTCGGAGTCCACGTACCGGTGGAGCACCCGCACCGTGTGGGCGATCCCGCCGTGCGTCAGGGCCTCGTTCAGGCTCTTGTATGACTCACGAAGGTTCACGTATTTGCCCACGATGGCGATCGTCACTTCGTCCAGGGGGTTCTTCCATTTCTCCACCACGTTGACCCAGGATTCAAGCCTGGGCTCGCCCGCCCAGATGTTCAACAGCTCCATGATCTTGTCGTCGAGCCCCTCCTGATGGAAGACGAGCGGCACCTCGTAGATCAGGTCGACGTCCCGTGCCGTGATTACCGCGTCCTCGGTGACGTTGCAGAACAGGGCGATCTTCGCTTTGATGTCCTTCGGCAATCCCCGGTCCGTGCGGCACAGGAGGACGTCGGGCTGGATGCCGATCGAGCGGAGCTCCTTCACGCTGTGCTGGGTCGGCTTCGTCTTGAGCTCCCCCGCGGTCTTTATGAGGGGAACGAGCGTTACGTGGACATAGAGGGTGTTCTCCTTCCCCCGGTCTGTCCGCACCTGCCGAATGGCCTCGAGGAACGGGAGACTCTCGATGTCGCCTACCGTACCGCCGACCTCGACGATCGCCAGGTCGTACCCTTGCGCCGCCGAATAGATGACCCGCTTGATCTCGTCGGTTATGTGCGGGATGACCTGTACCGTGCCCCCCAGGTAATCCCCGCGGCGCTCCTTGGTGATCACGGAATGGTAGATCTTCCCTGTTGTGCAGTTGTTCTTCTTGCTCATCCGGGTCGACGTGTACCTTTCGTAGTGACCCAGGTCCAGGTCGGTCTCGGCTCCGTCGTCGGTCACGTAGACCTCTCCGTGCTGGAAGGGATTCATCGTGCCCGGATCGACGTTGATGTACGGGTCGAGCTTGAGCAGCGTGATCCGCAATCCCCTCGCTTCCAGGAGGGCCCCGATTGAAGCGGCAGCCAGCCCCTTGCCCAGGGAGGAGACAACCCCCCCCGTCACGAATATGTACTTCGGTTTCACCGTTCTTTCCGGGCGCATATCCTCGTCTCCACCGCTTGCAGATCCTCGGGAGTGTCCACGCCCACCGAGTCGAACGTCACGTCAACAACGCGGATCTTCCCGCCGCTCTGCAGGACACGGAGCTGCTCCAGGCACTCCGCCTCCTCCAGCGGGCTCGGGGGCAGAGCGGAAAGCCGCAGCAGGAAGTCCCTACGGTATCCGTAGATCCCGAGGTGCTTCCGGTACCTGCCGCACCCGGTATCCCGGAAATGGGGGATGGGCGCCCGGGAAAAATAGAGGGCATCCCCGCGGTTATCGACCACCACCTTGACTACGGAGGGACGAACGAACTCCTCCGGGTTCTCCTGGACAATGGCGGCCGTTGCCATCATGACCGTCGGGTCCGCGAGGAGGGGACCCGCGACGGCGTCGATCACCGAGGGATCCATCATCGGCTCGTCGCCCTGCAGGTTGAGGATGATCTCCTCGGAAAGCCCCCGCGCCGCCTCGGCCACACGATCCGTTCCCGAGGCGCAATCGGGGGATGTCATCTGGGCTTCCCCCCCGAACCCGCGCACGGCACTTGCGATTCGCTCATCGTCGGTGGCGACGACCATGCGCGTCGCGCATCTCGATTTCCGAGCGTTTTCCCAAACATACCATATCATCGGGCGACCGTCTATTTGGGCCAGGGGTTTCCCCGGCAGGCGACTGGCGCCGTACCTGGCCGGGATGACCACGGCGACTCCCGGGGGGGTACCGCTCATGGGAACAGGGGGGCCGCCCGGAGACCCTCATCCTCCGGAAAGCCCATCATGAGGTTGAAGCACTGGACGGCGGCGCCCGAGGCGCCCTTCCCCAGGTTATCGATCGCGGAGATGGCGATCACGCGTCGGCCTTTCCCCTCGACCCGGAAGGCAATGTCGCAGAAGTTGCTCCCGGAGACATCCTTCGTCGAGGGCAATACCCCCGGCGGACAGAAGCGCACGAACGGCTCCCTGCCGTAATGCCTCCGGTAGGCCTCTTCCGCGTCTTTCCCGGCAACCTTCGCCTTTGCCGTCGCGTAGCACGTCGCCAGGATCCCCCGCACCATGGGAAGGAGGTGCGGGACGAAGGTCACGCTCACGTTTCTTCCGGCGGCAAGCGAAAGCTCCTGGTCCATCTCGGGTTTGTGCCTGTGCCGTGGAAGTCCGTACGGGCGGACTCCTCCCTCCGTTTCCGGGTAGTGGAAACCGAGAGTCGGCCCCCTCCCGCCGCCCGACACCCCGGTTTTGCAGTCGGCCACGATTCCCTTTGCCTCGATCAGCCCCTCCTTCACGAGCGGGTAGAGAGCGAGGATCACCGCCGTGGGGAAGCAGCCGGGGACCGCCGCCAGCCGGGTCTTCCGGAGGGCGTCCCGGTAGATTTCCGGAAGCCCGTACACCGCCTGCTCGCAAAGACCCGGGGTCTTGTGCCGGACGCCGTAGACGGACTCGTACTGCGGGATGCTCCGGAAGCGGAAGTCGGCCGACAGATCGATGACCCGGATCCCCCTCGAAAGAATTCCCTCGGCCACGGAGGCGGAAACGGTGTGCGGAAGAGCGAGAAAGACCGCATCCACGTTCTCGGATCGCACCTGCCCCATCTTTCCGAAGACCACCTTCGGCAGTCTCCCGCGGAACGGGGCGAATGCCTGGTCGACCGGCTGTTCCGAATACTGTTCGGAGGAAAGCACCGTGATCTCCACTCTGGGGTGCGACAGCAGCAGACGGATGAGCTCGAACCCCGTATACCCCGTCGCCCCGTATATCGCGACCCTCTTCATGTTTCTCTCCTTAACGGGATCGTTCTCGCGTACACGGGGACACTCCTTATCCGGGGACACTCCTTTTTTTCTCGTCGAAAAACCCAGGAGTGTCCCCCTTGGAATGTCCCCCGAAAAAAAAAGGGGAAGGCGCCATCGGCCTTCCCCTTCCGAAATCGTTCGCGGGGCGAAAAGCCCTTCGCGCTTACCGCTTTGAGAACTGGAACCGTTTCCGCGCCCCCGGCTGTCCGTACTTCTTGCGCTCCTTGACACGCGCGTCCCTCGTCAGGTACCCAGCGCGCTTCAGCATCGACCGAAGCTCGGGGTTCTCGATCTGCAGCGCCTTGGCGATCCCGAACTTGAGCGAGTCGGCCTGAGAGGAAGGCCCGCCCCCCGAGACGTTGACATCCACGTCGACGCTCTGCCGCTTCCCCGTGAGAATCAGCGGCTGCACCGCAGTCGCCCGCATGGCGAGCACGGGGAAGTACTCCTCGAATTCGCGGCCGTTCACCAGGATGCGTCCGCTGCCCGGCGTTACGTGGACCCGTGCGATGGAAGTTTTCCGTTTTCCCGTTGCGTAGACCTTCGCCTGTGCCATATGCTTACGTCCTCTCCTGTTCGTTCACGGCCAGCGGCCTCGGCTGCTGGGCCTGGTGGGGATGGTCCGGACCGGCATAGACCTTGAGCTTCGTGAACAGCCGATCCCCCAGCCGGGACTTTGGGAGCATTCCCCGCACCGCCCACTCGATAACCCGTTGGGGGTGCTTCGAGGCAAGCACTTTACCCGGTGTCGTTTCCTTGAGCCCTCCGATGTATCCCGAGTGCCGGTAGTACGACTTGTCCGTCATCTTCTTTCCGGTGAGTCTCACCTTATCCGCGTTGATGACAATAACGAAACCGCCGATATCCGCGTTGGGTGTGTACACGGGCTTGTGCTTTCCGCGCAAAACCGATGCCACCCGGGTGGCAAGGCGCCCGAGAACCTGGTTCCGTGCATCCACCACGTACCATTCCTGGTTCGAATTCTCTCTCGTAAAAAATTTTGTCGTCTTCAACGGGCCAAGCCTTTCGTATCGAAATCAAAGGAGATATTTAACCGCACCTGGACGCAAGCGTCAAGGGAAAAACCTGTCCCCCGGCCATCCCACCCTCCGTTTCGGATTCCGGGAGTCTCAGTACGACACTCCCCACAGGAACAATCCGTGCGGCGGAGCGGTGGGGCCGGCCAGCGTCCTGTCCCGCTGCCCGAGAAGTTCGCGCACCCTGTCCGGCGGGGTCTTCCCTTTGCCGATGTCAACGAGCGTCCCCGCGATGTTTCTCACCATGTGCCGCAGGAAACCGCCGCCGGCTACCCGGAGGGAGTACAGGCCCGAAACCTCTTCCGTCTCGATGCCCGCGTGGAAGATTTCCCGGACCGTCGTCCTTGCCGTACACCCTTGTCCCCGGAAGGAGGAGAAATCGTGCCTCCCCACGATGTGCGCAAGATCCCCCCGCATCGCCTCTAGGTCCACGGGCCCCGTGAGGTGCCAGGCGTAACGCGCGAAAAACGGGGAGGCGACCGGGGCGATGTAGAGGAAGTACCTGTATTCCTTCGATTTCGCGTGGCGTTGTGCATCGAAGGACGGGGGAACCTCCTTGACGGAAAGGATGCGGATATCCGGGGGGAGCAGAGCGTTCCCCCCGCGAACGATCGTCCCCAGGGTGCGTTTCCCCGAGTCGGCGAAATCGATCACCTGCTCCCGTCCGTGCACTCCCGTGTCGGTGCGGCCGGCCGCCCGGATGCGAACGGACTCCCGGAGGAGCCTTCCCAGCGCCTCCTCCATCACCGACTGGATGGTAATGCCGTTCGGCTGGAGCTGGAAGCCGCGGTATGCGGTCCCGTCGTAAGCGATCGTCAGTTTCACCCGGCGCATCGTTCCGGAAGCCCTCTTTCCCTTTTATTTCCTGCCGTTTGGCGCTCCCCCCGTAGGGCGCACAGTTGCCGGCTCCGCTTGGTGGGGACACTCCTCGCCCGCATCTCGGAGGTGAATCAGGAATGTCCCCGCTGCCTCGTCGACCTCCCAGCCTCGTCCCCGGGTCTCCCGTCGAAGGGTTCCTGTTGGCCGGCTTCGCCAAGCCGAAGGACGGGGGGTGAAGTGAGGTATAGCGCAGCCGTGCAGGTTCACCGCACGGCGAGCCACGAACAAAATCCCCCTCCGAGGCTGCGAGGCCGGTACCGGCGTGCTTCCTACGCGGAGGCTGCAGAAAGGAGTCCCGGGGATCGAAATGCCACCGGGAGCGGGGGAACCCTCCGCTCCCGGTGGCGCTGCAACGATCCGGACCGCCTTCGGCGATTACGCGTGGGCGGGCTGCAGGTGCTTCCGGGCAAGCACCTCGGCGATCTGGATCGCGTTCAGCGCCGCCCCTTTCCGAAGCTGGTCCCCGCACACCCAGAAGTTCAGGGCGTTCTCCGCGCTCTCGTCCTCGCGGATTCTCCCGACGTAGCAGTCGTCCTTCCCCGCGCAGAAGAGCGGCATCGGGTAGGCGTTGCTCGCCGGGTCGTCCATCACCTGACAACCGGGGAAGGCCGCGATCAGCTCCCGCGCCTTCTCGCGGGTGATCTTCCTCTCGAATTGCGCGTTGACCGAGATCGAGTGGGCGGTCAGCACCGGCACGCGCACCGTGGTGCAGGTGAGCCGCAGATCGGGTATCCCCAGGATCTTGCGCCCCTCGTTCGTCATCTTCATCTCTTCCTTCGTATACCCGTTCTCGAGGAAGGCGTCGATGTGCGGGATGACATTGAAGGCGATCTGGTGCTGGAACGCCGCCACCTCCAGGCTCTCTCCCTTCGCGAACGCCTTCGTCTGCGCGATGAGCTCCGCCATCGCCTTGGCCCCCGCACCGGACGTCGCCTGGTAGGAGGAGGCGACGACCCGTCGCAGTGTCCCATAGTCATGCAGGGGCTTGAGCGGCATGATCGCGACGACCGTGGTGCAGTTCGGGTTCGCGAGGATTCCCCGGTTCCGGTACTGCGCGATCGCGTCGCCGTTGATCTCGGGCACCACCAGCGGGATGTCCGGCTCCATCCGGAAGGCAGACGAATTATCGACGACGACCGCTCCGGACTCCCGGGCCGCCGGAGCGAATTCCTTGCTTCGGGACGCCCCCGCAGAGAACAGTGCGATGTCGATTCCCTTGAAGGCGCTCTTCTGGAGGAGCTCGACCGGCATCTCTTCTCCCTGGAACCGGACCTTTTTCCCTGCCGACCTCTCGGAGGCAAGCAGACGGATGCTCCGCAGCGGAAAATTCCTCTCCTCCAGGATCCGCAGCATCACTTCCCCAACGGCGCCGGTGGCACCCGCCACGGCGACGTTAAAGCGTTTCGTTCCCATTTTCCTTGCTCCTTGTCACGTGGTGTCCAACAGGATGCGCCGTACCTTGTCCCCGATCTCCGATGTCCCCACCCGCCGGATCCCGGGCCCCTCCCGGTAGATGTCCCCCGTACGGTACCCGTCCGCAAGCGCCTTTCCGACCGCGTTTTCGATCAGGGCAGCCTCTTTGGGCATATCGAATGAGTAGTGTAGCATCATCGCCACGGAAAGTATCATGGCCAGAGGGTTGGCCAGCCCCTTCCCCGCGATGTCCGGTGCGCTCCCGTGGATCGGCTCGAACAGTCCCACCGTTCCCCCGAGCGAGGCGGAGGGGAGCATCCCGATCGAGCCCGTGACCATCGACGCCTCGTCCGTGAGAATGTCCCCGAAAAGGTTCGTCGTGACGATCACGTCGAACTGCTTCGGATACCGGACGAGTTGCATGGCGCAGTTGTCGACCAGCATGTGGGAAAGCGCAACGTCCGGAAATTCCTGTTCGCCAACCTCCGTTACGACCTTCCTCCACAGCACGGACACCTCCAGGACGTTCGCCTTGTCCACGGAGGTCACCCTCCCCGTGCGTTTCCGTCCCAGCTCGAAGGCGACCCTGGCGACCCTCTCGATCTCCGGGCGGGCGTACTCCTCCGTGTTGATTCCCGTCTCGATGCCGTCGATCATCTTGATTCCCCGTGGCTCGCCGAAATAGATCCCCCCGGTGAGCTCCCGCACGACCAGGAGATCGATTCCCTCCACGAGTTCCCTACGGAGGGGCGAGGCGTCGACGAGCGGTCCGTACACCTTCGCGGGCCGAAGGTTCGCGAAGAGTCCCAGGGTTTTCCTGAGTTCCAGCAGACCGCGCTCGGGTCGGACCTCGAAGGGAAGCTGGTCCCACTTCGGGCCACCGACGGCTCCCAGGAGAATGGCGTCGGACGACCGGGCCAGGGACATCGCCCGGTCGGTGATCGGGACACCGCTGGCGTCGTAGGACGCCCCGCCCAGCAGCTCCTCCGCGGTCTCGAACCTCCTCGTTCCCGAGACCTTCTCCACCGTCCGGAGAACGGACAGCGCCTCCCGGACCACCTCCGGGCCGATCCCGTCCCCGGGGAACACGCAGATCTTGGACATGGCAGCTACCGGCCTTTCCGGCGAGTGGCCATGTAGTTCAGCAACCCGCCTGCGGCGACGAGCTCCTGCATGAACGGCGGCACCGGTGCAATGCCGTACTGCTTCCCTTGCGTCTCGTTCCGCAACGTCCCTCTCTGCATGTCCACGACGAGCTGGTCCCCTGCGTCGATCTCGTCTATGGCCTGAGGCGCCTCGAAGATGGGGAGACCCATATTGAATGCGTTCCGGTAGAAGATTCGTGCGAAGGATCGCGCGATCACGGCGGAGGCCCCGGACGCCTTGATGGCGATGGGGGCGTGCTCCCGCGAGGAGCCGCATCCGAAGTTCTTCCCCGCCACGAGGAAATCTCCCGGAGAGACCTTCGCCGCGTACTCCTTGTCGATATCCTCCATGCAGTGGCGGGCCAACTCCCCCGGGTCGGAGGTGTTCAGGTACCGTGCGGGTATGATGACGTCAGTGTCGACGTCGTCCCCGTATTTCCAGGCCCGTCCTTTCAGCATCATCGGCTTTACTCCCCTTTCCGGGTTCCCGCGTTTACGGATCCTCTACTCCCACCAACTCCGCCAGGTGACCGCGGCAACCGCATGGGGAATCCTGGCCAGCCCCGTTTCCTCGGTCCTCGGCGCAGCAGCCGCAGGAGGGGGGCGCAGTGAGGTAAAGCTTAAGCCGTGCAGGTTCACC